>CAYGSQ010000149.1:0-7611 GCA_964352435.1 uncultured Gammaproteobacteria bacterium
CAGTATTACCCTGGCAGGTTCCGGTGCAGATGCCACGTTGGACACGTCCGGCGGCAGCATTAATGTCGGTGAAGTGGCCGGCGACTTGCGCGCCAATACGTCCGGTGGCTCGATCCGCATTGCGGGCGTCAGCGGCAACGTTAACGCGTCCACCTCTGGCGGCAGCGTTGAAGCAACCCTCCTGCAACAGCCGACCAGTGAATGTCGTTTGTCCACCTCCGGCGGTACGGTAACGCTGAAAATGGCGGACGCCTTTGCGGTAGACATTGACGCCAGTAGCAGCGGTGGCGGCGTGCGCTCCGATTTCGAACTGAACGGCAAAACGAAAGCAAAGCGCCGTCTTAGCGGTTCGATCAGCGGTGGCGGACCGTTGATGCGTCTGCGTAGCAGCGGTGGCGGTGTGCGTATTCGCCGCGCTGACTAGCGCCCAACACGCCAGGCGCCAACAAACAGACGCGGTGCCGCAGGCGGTGCCGCGTCTTTTTCGTATTCGGACCACTGCATCGTCCGGCTTTCATCGTTTAACAGCTGCTCCAGTGCCGCGACTTCATCGCGCCCTGCGGCATGACCGACGTAGCCGATCACGGTTATGAGACCGTCCTTCGACAGTAAGTGTTCACACGCACGCAGCGCGGCCAGCGTCGATTCGCAGGTGGTCGTCCGATTTTTGTCGGCACCCGGCAGATAGCCCAGATTGAACATGATGGCATCGACACTGCCGTGCAGGCCAACGGGGATGTGCAGGTCCATCGCCGCATGGCTTGCCTGAATAAGTGTCACCCGATCTTGCGTTACGCGTGCCTGGGTCAGCGCACGTTCGGTAGCATTGAGCGCTGACCGCTGGACGTCAAAACCAAATACGTTGCCGGCGGATCCCGCAAGCTGCGCCAAAAAAACCGTATCGTGCCCGTTGCCAATAGTGGCGTCGATCACGGTGCCGCCCGGCGCGACGACGCGGCGAATCAACGCGTGTGCCTGTTCGGTGCGGCGAGCATTCATGGTGCCAATGCCTCATCTCGCAGTAATTGGTCCGCGAGTTGCGCGGCCAAATATGGCGCCCACAGAACGCCGCGCGAGCCCAGGCCGTTGAATACGCTCACCCTGGCATGCACGGGATGAGCGCGCGCGAAAGGGCGCCGATTTGGCCCGACCGGTCGAATGCCGGCTTGTTGATCCAGCACAGTAAAAGGCCGATCAATCATTTGTGCCAAACGCTGCATCAGAGTGTCGCGGGCGCCCGCGGTTGGCTCCGGCGTCAGATCATTGTGGTCGTAGGTGGCGCCAAATCGGTAAATGCCGGCTTCATCCGTGGGTAACAGCCAGTGGCCGCCGCTGTGGGTGGTGCGCGATTCCGCAAAGTCGTCGATCTGCACCGTCAGAATTTCGCCCTTGGCTGGCGACAGACTGTGGCCGGCAAGCCAGGCGTTGTCCGCATCGTCCGGCCCACCGCACCATACGACGTGGCGGGCACGCAGGCCGCTTCCGGCAAGCGTGATGCCGTCAGCCGCAACAGTCAGGTCTCCAGCCGTTACCCGGTGGCGGCTAAGGCAACCTAAGGTATTGAAATAGCTGCCAGATGCGTCGATATAGGCGGCTACGTCGAGGCGCGCTGCATTGGGCATTACCAGCGCCTCTATATAATGTGCAAAGCCGGGGTCAGGTGGGGGACTGGCGCTGCGTAGAGCAGATCCGAGGCCCGCGCGGCGTTTCTCCAACGCGCGCATCCCCTGCTCGGATTGGATCAAGCGCACAGCAGGGCGCTCATACCAGAACGTGGCTTTCAGGGCTTTCTCTGCCGCACGATAGGCCTTCGCCGCCGCTGCCCGGTCGCGGGCAAAGTCCGGCGCGACGCCAAAATTGCGGCCGGTTACGGGCGTCACCAGCCCGGCAGCAACCTGCGACGCACTGGGTCCTTGCGGAGCCTGAACCACCGCCACCCGCGCCGCGCGTTGAAGCAGTGACCAGGCGAGCGTGGTCCCGGCCAAGCCTTGTCCAATGATAATTACGTCGTGCATGGGGGCTGCGTTACTTGAATTGAAAGACGCAGCATGGCGATAAGCATCTGTTTTGGCAACAAAAATGGCCCACAAGTCAATTCGATGGGATGTTGAGGTGAATCATCCGCCCCAAGTGTCGAAAAATTTCGCAAAATGGGCAACGGCAGATGCTCGAATGCACTATGGAAAATAAAAAAAGCATTTATAACAACGATTTATGAATGTTGGCATGAGTCATGCAGATATGATCTCAGTCGCAGCACGTGCTGCAAAATTTCTGTTTTACATCGTACAAATTGCTGCATCACAACTGATCAGCAGGGGATTCAAAAAAATGAAAATCAAATCTTTTCTGGCTTCTGCCTCCGCTACGCTGCTCCTGAGCACGTCGGCTAACGCTCTTTTGATCGACTTGGCTGGTGAAACGGCTGACGGCGCTGGCTTCAATGTGTTCACCGTGAACAACACGGACACCGCTGAAGTCACCGACATCACGTTCGACTTCGTCTACGACGCAGGCGACAACGGCGCCAACATCTCTTGGGGTTCGGAGCTGGTCGTTCAGATCGGTCACCTGCCTACCATGAGCTTCGCTCAAATCGGTACACAGGACAACGGTTGCGATTCGTTCGGCGTTGCCTGCGACTTCGACCTGATGTGGGACGACACCAGCGGCATCTTCAGCGCTTCGGGTTCGATCACGTTCATGGACCCAATCCTTGACGGCTCAGGCGACTGGGAAATCCTGATTGCTGACTCGTTTGACGATGCTGGCATCGACGGCCGTTTCCTGGATGGCTCGTTCATCTCTGTGAACCAGGTCGCTCAGGTTCCTGTTCCTGCTACGCTTCTGCTGATCGGCCTTGGCGTCGCTGGCATGGGCATGGCTCGCCGCCGCGCTTAAGCGACGTCGACAAGACCTTCGGGTCTGACCAAATAAGAAACCTCGTCGAGCAATCGACGGGGTTTTTTTGTGCCTGATATAAATCGGGCGTGCGACCGCTCAATCTGCGATAACGATCGTGCGAAAAGTCAGGTTGATGCGCGGCGCATGCACGGTTTTGGTTGGTGGAAGACGATGCAGCCAATGGGACTGGGTCGTGTCTTTCATCTCCAGCAAACTACCGTGATGCAGTAGCTGCGAGATCGTCTCTTTGGTTTGCTTGTGCTTGAACGCGAACTTGCGCACCGCCCCAAAACTTAAACTGGCTATCGCCCCGTTTTTTTTCAGATCCCGTTCCGCATCGCTGTGCCACGCCATGCCCTCACTGCCATCGTGGTAAAGATTGAGCAGGCACGAATTGAAAGTCTCGCCGGTACACCGTTCGACCGCACCCTTGAGGTCACGCAGCGCCGCGGTCCACGGCAATGCTGTCTTGGTGGTCTTTGAATAAGTGTAGGAAAACGGCTGCTCGCCATACCACGCCACTTTGCGTTTTGTCAGAATCTTCTTGCCGAACATGATTGCTTCATCGCGCTTCCAGTCGATTGTGTGCAACAACTGATCGTAGTGTTCGTCGGCCTGTGCCTGCGAAAAAACAGGGCCGTGATAGCGCACGGTCCCATCGTGTGGCAATAGATTGCGCGGCCCGCCCGCCACGTCGTCAAACAAGTCCATGATTCTCTAGGCCCTCCCTCTATGCGTGCAGCGATATCTTAAACCAGGTCCACATGACGTGCGGCCTCCCAGCCGATAATCGCCGTCTTGCGATCAGGGCCCCAACGGTACCCGCCCATTGCGCCGCTGCGTTGGATCACGCGGTGGCAGGGTATGACGTAGGCCACCGGGTTGCTGCCGATTGCCGTACCCACGGCGCGCGCCGCACCTGGCTTGCCGATGTCCATGGCCACCTCGCCATAAGTCGTCAGTGCGCCGCGTGGAATTTTCAGCAAGCTCTCCCAAACCTTGTGCTGAAACGCCGTGCCCTGAAGATGCAGCTTGATCTGGTCCAGCTCGCGCCAGTCTTTTTGAAAAATGAACAATGCATCTTGCTGAAATTGGTCGACGATCTGCTGATACGACGCATTGGGGAATCGGGCCTTGAGCTGCTCTAACGCCCGTGTCTCGGTTTCATCGAACATGATGTGACAAATGCCCTTTGGCGTGGACGCGACGATGACTTTGCCAAATGGACTTTGCGCAAAGCAGTAATTGATTCGCAAATGCTCACCGCCGTTGCGATATTCGCCCGGCGTCATCCCCTCAATTTTGACAAACAGGTCGTGCAGGCGGCTGCTTCCGGACAGGCCCGTCGCAAAAGCGGTGTCGAGAAGTGTGGCACGGCGGTCCTTGAGCACGCCCTTCGCGTACTCGAGGCTCATGTACTGCATGAATTTCTTGGGGCTAACCCCGGCCCACTCGGTGAACAAGCGCTGAAAGTGAAAGGGGCTGAGGTTTACTGCCCGGGCAATTTGCTCCAGCGACGGCTGTTCTTTGAAATGGTCTTTTATGAACGCTATGGCTTGGGCCACTCGATTGAAATTGATGTGATCCTGGTCCATGAGTCTGCCTCTTGTTGACGCCGCGATGCGACTGCACGCTTTTGCCGCTGCATCGTATCTGGTAGAAGCACTATAGAGGTGAGGTGGTCATGAAACGACCCGAAACTTGCGGTCTACCAGGCGCGCCGTCGAGCCATGGCGGTTTACAGGAGCGGTGTCGCGCTAACGATAAGACCGTTGCTGTCTGCGTATACGAAATTACCGGGTGCAAATTGTACGCCCGCAAACTTTACGGGTAGCTGCACATCGCCCAGACCGCGCTTATCTGTTTTTACAGGCATTGCGTTCAGGGCTTTTACGCCGAGCCTGAGCGTCGCGATGATTTCAATGTCGCGAATGGCCCCGTTGATGATGATCCCGGACCAACCACTGTCAACCGCCCGCGCCGCCAATTGATCACCAAGCAACGCCCGGCGCAGTGATGCACCTCCGTCTACGACCATCACGCGACCGAGACCCGGTTGCGCGACCTGTTCTTTGACTCTGGAGTTATCTTCGAAGCACTGAACGGTAAATATTTCACCGCTGAAGGTTTTCACGCCACCGAAATCGCGGAACACGGGTTCTGCGACCTGCACGGTGTCCTCGTGCAGGTCGCAAAGATCGCAAACGGAGAAACTCACAGGCCGATCAAGCGTGGGGCGATCTAGGCGAACTGATTCATGGTGTTCGCGTCGCCAGACGCCTTGAGCGCCGCGTCACCCGAAAAATACTCTTTGTGATCGTCGCCCATGTCAGAACCAGACATGTTTTGATGTTTGACACACGCGATGCCGCGGCGGATTTCTTCCCGCTGCACACCCAGCACATAGCCGAGCATCCCTTGATCGCCGAAGTACTCCTTAGCCAGTGCATCGGTCGACAGCGCGGCAGTGTGGTAGGTCGGCAACGTAATCAAATGATGGAAAATACCCGCCTCGCGCGCCGCATCCGCCTGGAATGTGCGAATGCGTTCGTCCGCCTCGCGCGACAGATCGGTGTCGTCATAGTCGATGCTCATCAGACCATCACGATCGTACGCGGACACGTCTTTGCCTTGCTCCTGCCACGCGTCAAATACCTGCTGACGAAAATTCAGGGTCCAGTTAAACGACGGGCTGTTGTTGTAGACCAGCTTGGCATCGGGGATCACATCGCGAATCTGGCGCACCATATCGCCGATCTGCCCAATGTGCGGCTTCTCTGTTTCAATCCACAACAAGTCAGCGCCGTTTTGTAACGACGCAATGCAATCCATGACGACACGCTCAACGCCGGTGCCGGCACGGAACTGATACAGGTTACTGGGCAGACGTTTCGGACGCACAATCTGATCACCTTGCTTGATCAGCACGTCGCCGTGTTTCACGTCGTCCGGCGAAATCTCCTCAACGTCGAGGAAAGAGTTGTAACGGTCGCCCAGGTCACCAGGCTCGTGCGTAATCGCAATCTGTTTGGTCAGGCCGGCACCGAGCGAGTCGGTGCGTGCAACGATCAAGCCGTTGTCCACCCCAAGCTCTAAAAACGCATAGCGCACGGCACGAATTTTGGCGAGGAAGTCCTCATGCGGCACCGTAACTTTGCCATCCTGATGGCCACACTGCTTCTCATCGGACACCTGATTTTCGATTTGAATGCAGCACGCACCCGCCTCAATCATTTTCTTGGCGAGCAGATAGGTCGCTTCCGCGTTGCCAAACCCGGCATCGATGTCCGCAATGATTGGTACGACGTGCGTCTGAAAAGTGTCTATCTCTTTTTTGACCGCTTGCTCCAATACGTCATCCCCCGCTGCACGTGCGGCGTCGAGTTTGCGGAACAGTCCGCCTTGCTCACGCGCATCTGCCTGACGCAGGAACGTGTACAGCTCCTCGATGAGTGCGGGCACCGAGTTTTTCTCGTGCATTGACTGATCAGGCAATGGTCCGAACTCGGAGCGCAACGCCGCAATCATCCAGCCCGACAGGTACAGGTAGCGACCCTTGGTGCTGCCAAAGTGTTTTTTGATGGAAATCATTTTTTGCTGGCCGATAAAGCCGTGCCAGCAGCCCAGCGACTGCGTGTATTGCGCAGGATCGGCGTCGTAGCGGGCCATGTCCTCGCGCATGATGTCGGCGGTGTAGCGGGCAATATCAAGGCCCGTCTTGAATCGGTTCTGCGCCTTCATGCGCGCAACGTATTCCGGATTGATCGCGGCCCATGCGCTGCCGTGTTCCGCAACCGCCGTCGCTGCTGCGTCTATATCGCTGAAGTAATTTGACACCCTGCTCTCCATCTAATTGTTCTGCATTAACTCTAGTCTAGTCTGTGATGCACTGCCGCATACTTATAAAAACTTAACAGCGTAAAATTCACAAAATCCGTGAAAATCATGACTATTCAAGTCCTTACGTGCGTAATCGAATACGCCACGTACCAACTCACCATACTAGGCCAATGGGCTTTGCGTGTATGTGATCGGCCTCTGGTTATGCCATATCAGGCTCCACAACAGCGGATAACTCATTGATTAAATGAATTTTCACACAGATAATTACACAGCCTGATTTTTACAACAGGACCCGTCATGGACAAGCCGGCCGGACTTCGCCGCAAAGCTCACTTCCTCGGCACGAAAATCCGCTCACTGCGCAAGCGCCATAATCTAACGCTTGATGACCTGTCGGTGCGCTGCATTCAGATCGACGCACCGGCCGCCCCGTCAGTGTCTTACCTGTCAATGATTGAGAACGGCAAGCGCGTGCCATCAGAACGCCTGCTGCGGATCATTGCGGACATTTTTCAGAAAGACATCAGCTGGTTCTACGATGAGTCGTTAACCGACTCAGCGATCGATCCCGCGCCGCAGAAATCCGCCGTAAAGGGTCTGGCACTGGAGCCCGGTTTTCTTTTTTCTCAGCAATTGCTGCAGCTCGCGATCCCTGAGTTGCTGGCCCCGCCCGGCACCACCGGGCGTCAGTTCGCGCACCTGCTCATTCGCGCGCATCAGGAGTCCAGTCAGAATCGATTTCCAGATTTGGAACGCGCCGCAGAACGTGTCGGGGGCAAGCGTTTCCCCTTAAGTCTGGAGGACGTGCAAAAAATTGCGACCGATCTTGGCTTGGTCATACGCTGGTTTGATAAAGCACCGTTT
>CAYGSQ010000150.1:0-6426 GCA_964352435.1 uncultured Gammaproteobacteria bacterium
CGCCCTTCGATCAATGATGAACCAGGGATCTCCTCAACATTCTTGATCAAGCCCAAGGTGAAATCAGACGCCAGATAAGTCAGATTGAAGAAGAGCACAGCGAGGAACTGGCGGTGCGCCGCCACGCAACGATATGAAGCCAATTGATTCGCCTCCACCGCGACCTGCACCGCCACCCAGTAGCACGCGGGCCGCCGGCAAGCCGGCCACGCCCGTTGAACAGGCGCTGGTCGATCGTTTTCGAGCGCTCTTGGGGGCACGTGAGCAGTCGCACAGTGCAACGGCGCAGGACGATGCAACCGGGACGGAGAAAATCGCGCCGGTTACGCCGCAGCGCGAGCAAAAAGACGCGGCAGCGCAGGGGTCGCTGGCCGACCCGGCGACCGATTCTGGTTTTGACGCGGGCGAGCCACCGGTACTGACCGTGTCGGCGCTGGTGCCAATGCTCGGCACGGTGGGCGCGGCTGTGGCTGCCGTGAGTCAAGCGCCGCCCGCCTACAACGCCGCCGTCGTCGCGCAGCTCCTTGAAAAGCACGTGCGCCAGCTACTGGTGTCGGAATCTGCTGGTGCGCAGTCAGGTCAGCCGTCGGTCATGCTGAATCTAACGGATGCGGTTTTGCCCGGTACGCAAATCACGCTGACGCAAACGGACGATGGCTGGCGTCTTGCCTCGCAGTCAACGTCAATGTCGTCGTATCGTGTGGTCAACGAGTTGGCGCCGCAGCTCAAGGCGCGATTTGCGGAGCGCGGTTTGGGTGATCTTGAGTTGGAAGTCAGCTTGGGCGAGGCGCGCTAAGTCGAAACGATTTTGCATCGCGCGCAAAATGCGTCGTGACGCCGGTGTCTTTGAAGCCAAGTCGCCGCAGCAGCAAGCTCACCACCCGATTGCCCGGATCGCAATAGCCAGCCAGCGCCGGCAAGCGCAAGGTTTCAAACGCGTAGTGACACAATGCGCGGCCGCCCTCGAGGGCGTAAAAATGCCCCCACGCCCGCGGGTGCAGCCGCACACCAATTTCCACCATGCCGGCATCGCGATGCGGTGCAGCGACCCGCATCAATGAAAAGTACCCAAGAAAATTCTGTTCGGGATCGTCGGCGCGCCAGATGCCGAGGCCGCAGCCGTCGGCGTACAGCGCTTGCACATGATCAATCAGGAGCAACGCGCGGGTCGGCGAATCGACGGGGTCGTCAATCAGGTAGCGCCTGACGCGCGGGTCGGCGTCGAGATCAATCAGAGCTTGCGCGTCACCGAACGCAAGCTCGCGCAGCGTCATCCGCCGCGTTTTGATCACGTTCGTCGCAGGTGACGACGTGTCAATGCTGTGTGCGGGTTCAGCCATCTGCTACTTGCGACGCATACCGTGTTGCGTGAGTTTCATACGTGCCAGATCAAAGCCTTTCTTGCGCGTGTTCTTCTTCGCGCTTTGTGCCATCTGACGCAGCTGGAGCTCCTGATTGCCGGCTTTTGCATCGCGGTAAACGCTCAGCGCAATGGTTGCTTCAAAAATCAGTGCCTCGCCCATCATCTGACGTTTGCTCGCTGAGCGCGCCAGATCGTTGGATTGAATGCGCGGCAAAACCTGGTCACGAACGGCCGTTGCCGCGGTCGCATTGGCCAGTGGCTTGTCATGAATAATGGTCCACATTGCCACCCAGTAGGCGGCCATCGTGTCGGCCAGGTTGTCATGGCGCAGGCCCAGTGCACCCAGGGTCTCGCGATACTCCGCCACCACGTCGCGACGTGCGAGCTCTTGTTCAACAACCTGACGGTAGGCCGGGTTGTCGCGGGACAATGTGGTGACGGTTTCATCGAGGACCTGCCGCGAAATCTGCGGGTCGAAATCAAAGTCCAGCGCGCGGTACGCGGCGTCGTCTCGCTCGGCTGTCGGTGTGGCTGCGGTCATGCTGTCCGTCCTTCTCGATGCACGTGGTTGTACGACTGTAGCAACCCCATGTGCCGCGCTAACCTAGGGTAAACCCCATGTTCCGCTCTGGGGATTGCCCTAGCTGCGCTTCGTGCACAAACGGGTAGTCTTGTGATCATTATTTCGGGCTCATCACGAGCACCCGCGGAGGCGTTAGTCGATGGAAGTTCAAGGCGCAGGAACACAGACAAGTGGCATGCCGTTGCCGGCATCGAGCTATACCGTGCAGTCAGGTGACACGCTGGGTGCTATCGCGGCGCGCAACGGGACGACCGTCGACGCATTGCTGCAGGCCAATCCGCAGGTTAACGATGCCAATCTGATTTTCGCGAACGATACGCTGGCCCTGCCCGGCGCGACCGGCGATGTGGCGGCACCCGTCACCGGCGGCACGGGCGACGACGCCCAGTCGCTGAGCCTCAGTCAAAATGGCGTGGATTTAATCAAGAGCTTTGAAGGCTTGCGGCTCAACAGCTATCAGGATTCCGCCGGCGTCTGGACCATAGGCTACGGCCACACGGCGGGTGTTGGCCCCGGCCAGACGATCACTCGTGAGCAGGCTGAATCGCTGCTGCGCCAGGATGTGCAGTGGGCGCAGGATGCCGTGCGTGACAACGTGGACGTGCCGATCACCCAAAATCAATTCGATGCGCTGGTCAGCTTTACCTTCAATGTGGGGGCAGGCGCCTTCGGTAGTTCAACGTTGTTGTCGAAGCTTAACGGCGGTGACTATGCCGGCGCACAACAGGAGTTCGGACGCTGGGTGCATGCGGGCGGTCAACGTTTGGAGGGTCTGGTTCGTCGCCGCGGCGACGAGGCTGCGTTGTTCGGCAATCAGTCGCCGGGGACCAATGTTCCCACGACACCGACCACCCCGGTCACACCGCCTGCTAACGGAACCTACACGGTGCAAAGCGGTGACACGCTCTCGGGAATCGCCAATCGCAATGGCGTGTCCCTCCAGGCCGTTATCGCCGCCAACCCGCAAATCAGCAACCCGAACCTGATTCAGCCCGGGCAGCAAATCAACCTGCCAGGCGCTGAGGCGCCGGCGTCAACGACCTACACGGTCAAACCAGGTGATACCTTGTCGGGCATAGCCATGGCTACGGGCGTGCCGCTGAACGATCTGATCGCGCAGAACCCGCAGATCAGCAATGCCAATTTGATTTACCCTGGCCAGGAACTCACAGTCCCCGGCAATGCAACCGTGTCACCGCCGGCAACACAACCGCCGGTTGCGCCCCCAGACGGCGCCGCGCCGCAGTACGAGCCGTATACGGTGTACAGCACAGGCGACCGCGCAGCATTTGCCGTGTCCGACAGTTCGCAACTGCAAGCGCATCATGATTATGAGACACGCGTGCGTGACGGTCAGACGTTGGAGGTGCGCGATATTGTCTTGCATCGCAACGGCGAGTCGCAAACCTCACAGGCGATTCCCGCACCGGTGTCCGGTGAAGTGATTCAGGCCGGCCCAAACGGGCGCGCGGGGAACTCCGTAATACTGCGCAGTGACAGCGGCCAACTCGTCTATATTTTTCATATGTCGTCCATTGATGTGCGCGTTGGCCAGCAGGTCAGTTACGGCCAGGATCTGGGCAACCAGGGTTCAACCGGCAATTCGACCGGACCGCATATTCACATCGAGGCCCCCGACACGGTCATTGATCGCTGGGTGGATGATTTACTCGACGGCAGTTTTGACGGTATCGACAGCCTGTAACTCAGAGCCTCCGTGCGGCCACGCTATACTGACCGTATGGTGACCAATCATGGATAAAATTCTACGCGCAATCGTGCTGCTCGCGTCGGTTTGGCTGTGTGCATGCGACGCCCGACCTCTGGCTGCGCCAGCCCTCGACGCGCCTGCCAATTCGGCGCTGCCTGCACAAATTATCCGCGGACTAAATACTGATGAAGCGGTGCTTGACTGTTTTGGCGCCGCGACCGGCACGCCTGTCGAGTTGCAAGCCGCGTGGTTTAGCAGCCGTCGTTTAGACCTGGATGGTGATGGTCAGCGCGACTGGTTAGTGTCGGCTGCGGACCCGTGCTTGCGTCGTGCAGCGGGCGTGACGTGGATATTTCTTGCGCGCGGTCAGGCCCATCGGCTTGCCGCCCGCATTCAGGCCGATGTGGCCGTCGAGTCTGCTGCAGGTTCGCGTGGTGTGGAGCTGGTGGCAAGCACCAATGGCCGTGCACTGCGCTATCGCTACGCGGACGATCGCTTCACGGCGACACGCGCGCTACCGGTTGTCTTTGTCGGGCAATGGCGGGCATTGAGCAAGGCCTATGCTGACCTTGACCCGCTGCATATTCGTGGTGAGTCTATGGACATGGGCGCGTGCACGGATCTGACATTTGAAACGCTTCAAGCAGGCCCCGAACGCGTCTTGCTTGCCTTGGCACCTGCGTCAACCTGCCGTATCGGCAGCGATGATCTGGCGGTGGTCGAGCTTTTGGAGGGCAAGAAACCCTGCCAGATAGAGGTGACGCTCTATGCCTCTAGGGAAGCGGCTCGAATCGAGGACCTTTTCGCGTGGGGCGTTTTTGAGCGTCCGACTTGCCCGTGAGCGAAAGCGTCGAGTTGCGTGAGGCTTCGGTGACGCGGCGCTCCAGACGCGCCAACAGTTCGCACTGACCACAACGCACCGCAAGGTCTATGCCGGCGCGATAGTAATCCATCGCGGCCCGCGCCTTGTGTTGCTCTTTGGCCGCGTCTCCCAGCATTTCGTAGGCGATGGCCGCCTGGCGCCAGGCGTCTTGCGGCGCGGCTAATGAAATGATGTCAGAGGCCAATTGATCAACGTGGCCAAAAGCACCTGCCTGAGCATACTGCGCAGCAAGCTGCTGGTAGTTATCAATTTTGCGCAGATCTTCACGCGTGTCGCTGACAATCGCCGCCACCTCACTGGCTACGCGTTGCGCATCGTCGTTGTCGCCACGCGTGGCATAGGCGACGGAAATTTGCTCCATCTGATTGACGGCGCCTTCGAAAATCGCTCTGTCGCTATCGAGCAAAAGT
This sequence comes from uncultured Gammaproteobacteria bacterium, assembly GCA_964352435.1. Lineage (GTDB taxonomy): Bacteria > Pseudomonadota > Gammaproteobacteria > Steroidobacterales > JBCCMA01 > JBCCMA01. The sequence goes on from CAYGSQ010000150.1 coordinate 4,951, forward strand.
GCGTCGCGCGCCGCGTCCTCCGCACTGCCCAAACGACCCAGTTGTTTGAGTGCGACGGACAGCGACAGTGCGGTTTTGGCGCGCGCGCCGTGTTCGTTTGCGACACGCTGCAGGGCATAGGTCGCGACTAACATGCGACGCGCCGCATGGACGTCGCCGCGTCGCGACATCAACTGCGCCAATGCGAACGAATGCTTTGCTTGCGCGGACGGATCCTGCGTTTTGCGTGCCGCTTCAATGCGAGCACGCAAGGCCATCTCGGTGTCCTCCAGTAGAGCTTCATCACTCGCCGGGTTGGCTTGTGGCGGCGTTATGTCTTCGCCGTTGGCGGCGAGCGCCAGGATGCACGCCGCGGCGGTCATGAGTAGGGGTAATAACGTGAGCCATCGATGCCACAATCCTCTGATGCCGGCGCCGGGAGCAGCGGCAGCACAAGGGCGTAAGTGGGAAGGGCAATTGGTGCTCATGTTCACTTTATTTCTGCCGCTATAAATGAGTGTAGCGTGGGTCCACTAAGAGTGTGCCCTGTTTTGTGTGTCCTTGACGAGCATTGTGCGCTCCCGGACCTGAATTAAGGTAAACACATGGAAAGTTCTCACAGCAAGGACGCTGAATTCGAGGCTGTGGTGTCACAACCCGCCTGGCCGCAGTCCGTGGAACTGTCCCAGGGCGTCGGCCATTGGTTGCTGGACTTACGCAGCGGAAGCCTGTTCTGGTCAGACGAAATCTATCGTATTCACGGCGTGTCGAAGGATACGTATCTGCCCAACATCGAGTCGGCGATCGATTTCTACCATCCCGACGATGCCCAGCATGTTTCGCGCATGATCGATGTTGCGATCTCGGAGCGGCGGCCGTTTGAATTCAATTTTCGCTTGATTCGTCCGGACGGCGAAACGCGCAGTGTTCACGCTCGCGGTCAGGTACGTGTGGTGGATGGCACAGCGATTTCGGTTTACGGCGTCTTCGAAGACGTGACCAGACAGAAAACACCGGAACGTATCTAGCGCATGCGGCGTTTGTACGATGCATTGGGTCGGCCGGTTGAGCTTCTCCTGGTCGATGACGACATCGTCGACATTATGGCCGTGACGCGCGCTCTAAAACGGCTTGACGTATCACTACCTCTGACCACCGCGAAAAATGGCGTAGAAGCGCTCGATTGTCTGCGGGGCGCGAACGGTCGAGACAAGCTCTCATGGCCGTTCGTGATCCTGCTGGACCTCAATATGCCCGTAATGAACGGCATCGCGTTGTTGGAAGAACTGCGCAATGATCCAATGTTGTGCCACAGCATTGTGTTCGTCATGAGCACGTCCGACGCAAACATCGATCGGTCGACGGCGTACAGCCATAACGTGGCCGGTTACATCGTGAAGACCGGCGCGACGGGCGTCTTCCACAACGCGATTGAAATGGTCGCGCGCTTTTGCACGACAGTAGCGCTGCCCACGCGCTAACTCTTTTCCCTGCCAT
>CAYGSQ010000150.1:6436-7465 GCA_964352435.1 uncultured Gammaproteobacteria bacterium
GCCATGTCTGGCTGCCACCGGCTGCGGCTGGCACAATTCGTCTTTTCAAACGTCAGCAAATAGAGAAGACGACATGAAGCGATTTTTAATGCTTGCCACCGGTGGTCTGTACCTGTGTGCTTGTGCCATGCCTAATTTGCCTTCCCCCTCTGTGGCGCTTCCCGCAGCGACATCCGAGCCTGATCCGTTCTTGTGGCTGGAAGATGTGACGGGCGCGCGCGCAATGGACTGGGTAAAAGCGCAAAACGAACGCAGCCTTGATGCGTTGACCCACAACGACACGTTCAAGCAACTCTATGACGATGCCCTGGAAATACTGGGCAGCGAGGCGCGTATCCCGGAGGGGCGCATCAATGCCGGTTACGTATACAACTTTTGGCAGGATACCGATCATGTGCGTGGCCTGTGGCGACGTGCAGACCTGGCCAGCTTTACGCGTGGCTCGCCGCAGTGGGACACCCTCATCGATATGGATGCACTGGCGGAAAGTGAGCAACGCAATTGGGTTTTCGGCGGGGCCAATTGCCTGCCGCCTGCCTACCAGCACTGCATGATCGAATTGTCTGACGGTGGTACGGATGCGTCGGACTATCGTGAGTTTTCAATTGCTGCGCGGGCCTTCGTTAAAGATGGGTTCGTGCTCCCCGAGGCCAAGAGCAGCGTGAGCTGGCTTGATGAAAACACATTGCTTGTGGCAACCGACTTTGGGCCCGGCACGATGACCGAAAGCGGCTACCCGTATGAGATGCGTCGTCTCGATCGAGGACAGACGCTAGCGCAGGCACCGCGATTTTTTAGCGGCGAGGCGAGCGATGTTGCGGTCTTTGCTACCGCGCTGCGCGATGATGATCAAGTCTGGCCCGTCGTCGTCCAGGCCAAAACCTCTTTTGACTACGCCATTCACGTTGAGCTCAATGGCGCTCTGGTGACACTGCCGCTGCCGCAGCGCGTTTCACTGGTCGGCATGCTTGATGGTCAGATCGTCGCGCATTTGCGCGAGGCCTGGGCGCATGACGGTCGTAACTATCC
>CAYGSQ010000151.1:0-7460 GCA_964352435.1 uncultured Gammaproteobacteria bacterium
AGCATACCGGGGCCGCCATTTTCGAAATTTTGTCAGAAATCGAGCGCATGCAGGACGAAGCGCCGCCCAAGGATGAACTCGATGCAATGAAAAACTATCGCACCGGCACCTTTGTCCTTGGCAACGCCACACGCGGCGGCCTGATTGGTCAGTTGCAGTTTCTGCACACGCACAAGCTGCCGCCCGAGTACCTCACACAATTTGTGCAAAAGCTCAACGCCGTGACGCCGCAAACCGTGCAGGAGATTACGCGCAAGTATCTTCGTCCCATCGACATGACGTTGGTCGTGGTGGGCGACCCTGAAACGGTGCCGGCGCAGCTAAAAGAACGCGATTGGGTGCTGGAGCAGTAGACCCGACTGCCTGAAAAATACGCCGCTAACCTGCGTTGGCGGCCGTTTTTTCGAACAGTGCACAATAAACGTAAGCCACATCCTCAATCTCGCTGAACGGCGGCAAACTCCACGTATGAAAGATCATGCCGGGAATAATTTCATCCGGGTTGGTGCGGTCGCGCCGTCTATCGAGCCACGCGTCGTGGATGGCCCGCGCACCATCACTTAGCGGCCGATAACCGTTGCGTTCCATGTCGTGCCGAATGCGGTCGAAATGAAAGCCGGTCGTAACCAACAATGAGCGGTTGTACCGGCTAATCTGATCAAGCGTAGTGGATTGAGCTGCGCCTGGCACGTAAAGCAACGCGTTAAGCAAGAACACCACGTCAAATTCATCATGCGTCGTAAAGTCCGTATACGACACGGCGGGCAAGAAACTCACCAACGTACGCAGATGCTCTACCACGCGCACGTTTTGCTCATCGACCACCTCAAAGAACTTCTTTTCGTCCGGCGACATACCGTCCAGAACGACGCGCGGGTAGACCGCGGCGCGCGCGAATTCCACGAACGAGGGTTCTATATCACCGGCAACGACGCGGACGTCGCGCTTTGCAAGCTGCGGATGCAAACGAAGCGCGATCAGAAATGAATAGACTTCAGCGCCGATAGAACACGCGTGAAACAACACCGAAATGGGTCCGGGGTCGAGGGCGGCGATACGCTTGCACAACGTATCGAGCAGTGGCCGATTGCGAAAAAAGGCGGTGGTGCCGATACGCTGGTCCGTCGCCGGGCGCAGCCTGACGGGCATGGGGGCTGAGGTCATGACACGAATCTCCTTTTCGTCTGACCGGGGCAGATTATCAGGTGTTATGTCGCACACAATGACGAGCACGTCGCACTTTCGCATGCGCAAACCTGCGTCTGGACAACCTGGACAGGTACCTGACGCCAAGATCTGTCTGTCCGGGCTGTACGCAGCCCGCCGTCGTCTCTATAATTCCCCGCTGCGGTGCAACAGCGCTGCGGCGGGCGTCTTGCCTTGCCGCAAAAAAAAGGACGGAGACATCTGATGAAAATCCTCGTATGCGTCAAACGCGTGATTGACTACAACGTGCGCGTGCAAATCAATCGCGACGGCGACGGCGTTGTGACCGACGGCGTCAAAATGAGCATGAATCCCTTCGACGAAATTGCTGTCGAGGAAGCGCTCCGCCTGAAAGAATCCGGCACCGCAACCGAGATCATCGCGCTGACGATCGGCGACAAGCAAAGCGAACAGCAGCTGCGCACGGCGCTCGCCATGGGCGCCGATCGCGCCATTCTGGTCAGCACTGACACCGCTCCCGCCCCGCTTACCGCCGCGCGCGCTATTCTCAACGTCGTTGAGAAAGAACAACCGTCGCTGGTCATTCTTGGCAAGCAGGCCATTGACGACGACCGCAATCAAACCGGACAGATGCTGGCCGCGCTGTGGCAGCGGCCGCAAGCGACATTCGCTTCCGAACTCAAAGTGAACGGCGATACCGCCACCGTCACACGCGAAGTCGATGCGGGGCTCGAAACCATTGAAGTGGACCTGCCGGCCGTGATCACGACCGACCTGCGCCTCAACGAGCCGCGCTACGTCAAACTGCCTGACATCATGAAAGCCAAACGCAAGCCTCTCGATACCATAGAACTGGACGGCATGGGCCTGGCACCCGCGCCGTCCGTATCGGTCACCGAGTTTGTACCACCACCCAAACGGGAGGCCGGAAAAATGGTTGAAGACGTCGCGGGCCTGGTCGAGGCATTGAAACAACGGGGGCTCGTCTGATGAGCAATGTACTTCTGATCGCTGAACACGATGGCAGCACGCTCAACGCCGCCACCGCCAAAGCCCTGTCCTGCGCCGCGGCCATGGGCGAAGTCCATATCGCTGTCTTGGGTCACGGTGCGGCCGATGTATGCGCCGCCGCCGCTGAACTCGACGGCGTCGCCAAAGTGATTCATGTCGACAACGAACGCAACGCACAACCGCTGGCTGCCATACTGGCACCACAAATCGTCGCGCTGGCCGATGACTATCGTCATGTCGTGCTGCCCTCCACGACGTTCGGCAAGGACCTTGCGCCGCGCATCGCGGCCAAGCTCAACGCGCATCAGGTCAGTGACGTTATGGATGTGGTCTCACCGACCGCCTTCAAACGCCCAATTTATGCAGGCAACGTGATTGTCACGGAAACCGTCAATGACGACAGCAAGATTGTTGTGACGGCGCGCACTGCGTCCTATGCGGCAGCCGCCACAGGGGCCAGTGCAGCACCGATCGAAGAGGCCAACGTGCAGGCCGACCTGCCCGATCACACGCGCTTTGTTTCGATCAGCGCATCATCTTCCGAGCGCCCCGATCTGCAAGCCGCCAACTGGGTGGTATCCGGCGGGCGCGGTGTGGGCAGCGAAGAAAATTTCGCCGTGATCTACGATCTGGCCGACAAACTGGGCGCGGGCGTGGGTGCATCGCGGGCAGCCGTTGATGCGGGCTTCGTCCCCAACGATATGCAGGTGGGTCAAACCGGCAAAATCATTGCTCCCGACCTGTATATGGCATTTGGCATTTCGGGCGCCATCCAGCACATCACGGGCATCAAGGACGCTGGCACCATCGTGGCTATCAACAAGGATGCCGAAGCCCCTATTTTCGAGGTGGCGGATATTGGTCTGGTGGGCGACTTGTTCGAGTTGGCGCCAAAAATCGGCGAAGCACTGGCCAAGTAGCCCAGCGCTGGCAGGATTGAACGGTGCCTCTGTCCGGTCCCGGCGTTTTAGCCGGCTACCTGGAAGACATTCGCGAGCGTGGCTTTGACGACGATCCGGGTCAGCGGCAAATCGCCGCTGCGCTGGATCAGGTGCGCGTTGCGCTAGCCAAAACCCAGCGCACCTCCGGCCACTGGCCGTTCTCCCGCCGGCGCCAGATTGACCCCGTTAAAGGACTCTACATTTTTGGCGATGTCGGTCGCGGCAAGACCTACCTGATGGATATGTTTTACGAGCGCCTGGTTGAGCGCCGCAAACTCCGCCAGCATTTTCATCGCTTCATGCAAAATGTGCATGATGAACTCAACACACTGCACGGTCAGTCAGATCCTCTGGAGATCGTGGGTCAGCGACTGGCCAAACGCTATCGGCTCATCTGCTTTGACGAGTTCTTCGTGTCAGATATTGCCGACGCCATGATTCTGGGCACGTTGTTCGAGGACTTGTTTCGACGCGGCGTAACCTTGATCGCAACCTCTAACGTGGCGCCGGACGACCTCTACCGCGACGGTCTGCAGCGCAGCCGTTTTTTGCCCGCCATCGAGCAGATCAAACAGCACTGTCGCGTGATGACGACCACCGGTCAGTCAGACTATCGGCTGCGTCTTCTAACGGACACCGAGGCTTACCGGTTTCCGCTTGACGACGCTATTCATCAGGAACTGCGCGTAACGTTTCGACAAATCGCACCAGGGCGTCACGACGGTCCGGGCGAAATGCTGATCAACCATCGCCCGGTTCCTTTTATGCGCCGCGGCATGGGTGCTGCCTGGTTTCACTTTGACGCGCTGTGTCGCGGACCGCGCGGTACGGACGATTATATTGAACTGGCGCGCATCTTTGGCACCGTTTTTGTCACCGGCATTCCACAGTTGGACGAAACGCTGGAAAATGAAACACGTCGTTTCATCGCGCTGGTCGATGAATTCTACGATTGTCGTGTCAAGATCATGCTGCACGCAGAGGTACCGCTAAGTGACCTCTATACGGGACGCAAGCTGCAATTCGAATTCAAACGCACGGCCAGCCGCCTGCAGGAAATGCAAAGCTCCGAATACCTGGCCGAGCCGCACCGACCTTAGGCGCTGGCGCTATTCAACCGTGATGGTGATTTTGGGCGACAGCACCGGCGGCGAATGCGGCACGTGCAGGTAATTGCCCAACAGCAACTGTAACGTGTGTTCGCCCGGCGCCAGCTCAATGCTGACTTCAGTCTGACCACCACCAAAGTGGCGCACCGCATCCGTTGCCGGCAGCGGTCCCGACAGATCAGGCAGCTCGTCCACGTCGATCAACAAATGGTGATGCCCCGTCTTTTCCTTGTCTACGCCCGCAGGCGCGACGCCCATGCCGCGCAAGCCAAACTGAATGCGCACGGGCGAGGTGACGGTCGCGCCATCGCGTGGCGTGATGATGTAGAGCTCAGCGCCATCCGGCGCCGCGGACCTTGCAAAGGCTGGTGCAACTTCTTGCGCGGGCGTCGCGGTTTCGTGGTGTGCCCCATCGCGTCCGTCATCGGCGCACGCTGGTTGCAACAAAATAACGGCAATGGCCAAAACACTAGCTCGTAAAATCATCAATGCGCTCCTTTGAGAGTTAACGCTACGACGGTTTGAGCGGTGGAATCTGCTCGATGCGTCGGTAAAAACCCTCGAACCACGGTGCCCAGGTCTTGCCACCATCATTCGACTGTTCAAAAAACTGTCGCACACGGCCGTCGTCCAACGGGGTCCATGTGCCGCGAAAATCAGCCTGCTGCGCGCGCGCCAAATAGTAAATCTTGCCCACCAAAACCATCGAGCCGTCGACCAGGCCACCGGCAATTTGAATTTGCGAGCCGTTGGGGCTAACCCAGTGCTGTACCCATTGCTCATTGGCCGCATCGAAATAGTTGATGCTTGAACCGGTCACACCGCTGGCGCCGCGCCAGGACTCAAACAGGTAGCAACCCTGCTCGCGGGCCGTGATCGCATTGTGACCCGCGACCTTGCCGTCGGCAGAGGTGACTTCCCAGTTGCCTAACCAGAAATCGAACGCGCGAAAATCATCGCGCAAAAAACACGGTCGGATTTCTTCAGAGCTCGACATGGGCTGCGCTTCTTGCGCGGTGGCGCAGCCTGAAACCAGCAAACCAACCAAAATCATTATTCGAGAAAACATCATCCACCTCACCCATCAAAAACAGGAACCGGGCAGGTCCGCGCTAGTTTAGCGCAAATTGGCCATCGCGGGCGCGGCCACGATCCTACGCTGCATCCGCCTGATTTTCCGGACGCGCCGCGTCGAACGCGGGCAAGGTCAGACAAGTTTGTTCGATGCGCTGCAATGTTGGGTACGCAGAGATATCGCAGTTGAAACGGCGCGCATTGAACATCTGTGCCACCAACGTAATGTCGGCCAGTGAGGGCGCATCACCGTGGCAAAACTCACCGGTCAGGCGGTCGCCTGCAAGGCTTGTCTCCAAGGCGTCGAAACCCTGCTTGATCCAGTGTTCATACCACGCCTGTTTGGCCTCATCCGTGACCTTGAGCTCGCGCTTGAGATACTGCAGCACGCGCAAATTGTTCAGCGGATGAATGTCGCAGGCGATGGCGGCACACACCGCCCGCACGCGCGCACGCTCCGCCGGTCGCGTTGGCAGCAGCGGCCGCCAGGGTGTTGTCTCCTCCAGATATTCGATGATGGGGAGCGACTGGGTGATGACCAGGTCATCGACCACCAGCGCGGGCACCAGACCCTGGGGGTTCATGTCACGATACGGTTGTGCATGTTGCTCGCCGCCATCGCGCACCAGGTCCACCGGCACGATGTCGTGCGCGATATCTTTCAGGTTGAGTGCGATTCTGACGCGATAAGCCGCCGTACTGCGCCAATAGCTGTAGAGTGTCGGCATGGTCGTTCTTCTCCGTAAACCTGATCGCCCGGAAGCATTTGTCCACCATCTATAAACAGGTAATGTGTCAATGTTCGGGCACGCATCGCAAGCTCACACGGCCGCAGTAGAAACAGACTTGACAGTTCATTGGTTACAGATGAAACTATGGTAATGGAACAAGACGAAAATGCAAGGACTGCTAAGGACGACGATGTTGTCCTGCGGCTGGAAGACTTCCTGCCCTACCAGCTGTCACTCACCTCCAATACGATCTCGGGCGAGATCGCAAAACTCTATGCCACCAAGTTCAATCTACCCATCGCCCAGTGGCGCGTCATGGCCGTTATTGGTCGCGTCGATGGCCTGTCGGCCCGCGAAGTAGGCGAGCGCACCGCCATGGACAAGGTGGCCGTCAGTCGCGCCGTGAAGGCTCTGGAGGACGCCAGCCGCCTGCATCGGGAAATTAGCCCGGAAGATCGTCGACGCAGCGTCCTGTCATTAACCAGTGAGGGCCGCGTCGTCTACAACCAGATCGCGCCCATCGCGATCGACTTTGAACAGCGGCTACTTCAGGGGACGAGCGAGTCGGAGCGCAAGATACTCGCGACGCTGCTGGAACGCCTTTTTCGGCGCGCGAAAACGCTCAGCTAGCGTTTTTGACCGACAAGTGCCGCATCCAGCGCACCAGGCCGAAGCCCACCAGTGCCAACGCCCCCGGCAGCACGGTGAGCCACAGGGCCCCCGCCAGGCTGGGGTCCGTAGCGCCGCCAAACTCAACGGCCCCGGTGCGCAGCTTTTCCGATGCGTAGGTCAGCGCGAACAGGCCACCACCGATCATCATCAAATAGCCGAAGGCCATCACACCTACGCGAATCAGCAGCCAGTAAAATGCCTCGATTTCCTGTGGTCGATCGGTCACATAGTGCTCCCAAAAACATGTCTGCCCAATTATCGCGCAACTGCGGCAATGCGTCATGCAAACTATGCGCCTCAATGGTGCACTGATGTATAATCGCGGCCGTTCAATTGCCGTCAGGCACACGGCTTACGGGACACGGCCCCAGCGGCCACGGCCCACATCGCCCTACCCAATATGACCAACAGAGACCCTGTGATCATGGCAACTCAAACCAAAAAGAACCCCCCCATGCAGCGACGCGGCAGTGACGCCAAAACGCGCCTGCTACAAAAGATTATCAGCGAAGCGAAATCGATGCAGGGCACGGACAAGCGCCTGTCGGTCGCCGAGTTTATTCGCCAGTACTACGCCGATGTGTCGGCCGAAGATTTGCGCCAGCGCCGCAGTGCCGACCTCGCCGGTGCAGCACTTAGCCATCTGGAGCTAACGCAGTCCCGCCGCAGCAGTCAGATCAAAATTCGCGTGTACAACCCCGACCCAAAAAAAGATCACTGGGATAGCCAACACAGCGTTTTGCAGGTCGTGACAC
>CAYGSQ010000152.1:0-7445 GCA_964352435.1 uncultured Gammaproteobacteria bacterium
GGTGTACAGATCGCGTGCATGGTCGAGCGCCATGCTGGCGTCGGCGGCATGCAGGCTGCCCACGTGCCTGTGGCTCAGGCCCGAACGGGCACGGACAAAAATCTCGAACAGTGGCCAGTTTGCTTTGCTCATGAGTCAGGCCGCCGCGCGTTCGGTGCGCTTGGCTGCATAGGCGGTCGCGGCCTCGCGCACCCACGCACCGTTGTCGTGTGCGGCTTGTCGCGCGCTCAGGCGCTCGCGATTGCACGGGCCGTTACCGGCCAGCACGTCATGAAATTCTTGCCAGTCGATATCGCCAAACTGGTAGTGACCGGTTTGGTCGTCAAATACGAGATCGTCGTCCGGCACACTTAGCCCCAAAAACTCGGCCTGCGGCACGGTCACATCCACAAACTTCTGGCGCAGCTCATCGTTACTGAAGCGCTTGATTTTCCAGGCCATAGACTGGGCACTGTGCTTCGAGTTCAGGTCGCTGGGGCCAAACATCATCAGCGATGGCCACCACCAGCGATTGAATGCATCCTGCGCCATGGCCTTTTGCTCGGCCGTGCCGGTGCACAGCGAGTGCATGATTTCGAAACCCTGACGCTGATGGAAACTCTCTTCTTTACACACCCGCACCATGGCGCGTGCGTAGGGTCCGTAGGAACAGCGACACAGCGGCACCTGATTCATGATCGCCGCGCCGTCGACCAGCCAGCCAATGGCGCCAATATCCGCCCAGGTCAACGTCGGGTAATTGAAAATGCTGGAGTATTTGGCTTTGCCCGCCAATAGCTGCTCAACCATTTCGTCGCGCGAGGTGCCCAGTGTTTCGGCAGCGCTGTAAAGATAAAGGCCGTGCCCGGCTTCGTCTTGCACCTTGGCCAGCAGGATAGCCTTGCGGCGCAAGGACGGTGCACGAGTGATCCAGTTGCCTTCGGGCAACATGCCGACGATTTCCGAGTGTGCGTGCTGCGAGATCTGGCGGACCAGTGTGCGGCGATAGGCATCGGGCATCCAGTCGCGCGGCTCAATCTTCTCTTCGGCGGCCACGCGCTGTTCAAAATGCGCGAGTGCTGCGGCATTTTCCGAGCTCGTCAGCGTTGGCTGGCCTTTCTGATCAAGTCCTTGCGTATACACCGGCTTCTCCTGCATTGACTGGCCGCCAATCATGGCACGGGAAAATGGCTAATTCAATGAATTGTGTATCACATTGGCGGGGGCGCGCAGGTTGGTGAAAGGCGGGTCAAAGCCTCTTCGGCATGGTAAATAAACCACATAAACAATAGCTTAGGGGTTTTCAGGTGAAGCCCCTAAGGCGCAGCTGTGGCCGCGGAACAGCACTACGCGTTCGCCAAACTGATTTTGTACCACGACATCGTAGACCCCGAGCTGGCGGCCACGCTGCTGCTCTCGCGCATGGGCGCGCAGGTGGTCGCCCGCCTTGGCCGGACGCAGGTAGTTGATGTTGCCGCCGCTGGAAACCGTCGGCGTGTCGTAGGCATTACAGGCGAAGGCGAATGCCGTATCGGCCAACGTGAACAGCAGGCCGCCATGACAGACGCCATGCCCCTGGATCATGTCATCGCGCACCATCATGGTGGCGATGGCTTCGCCCGGCGCTGGTATCTCGATCTCAATGCCGAGCTGGCGCGAAGCGACGTCGTCTTGCAGCATGCGCGCGGCGCAGCGGCGGGCCGTGACCAGAGCCTCGTCGCTGATGGTCACGACGCGCCGCCGTTGAAACGCGGTGTGCGTTTTTGCAAAAAGGCACTGACCCCTTCGCGGTAGTCGGCCGTCGCGCCCAGCGTACGCTGCGCATCACTTTCCAGATCAAGCTGCGTATCGAAATCATTGTCGAAACTTTGCAGCAGAGCGCGTTTGGTCGCGGCCAGCGCGGCGGCGGGCTGGGTTGCCAGGTGTGCGCACAGCGATTGCGCTTGTTCGAGCAAGTCTTTGCTGTCGACCGCCTTGTAGATCATGCCAATCTCAGCCGCGTGCTCGGCCGTCACGGGTTCACCCAGAAGCGTCAGAGCGCTGGCCCGCGCGTGACCGACCAGTCGCGGCAGTATCCAGGTACCGCCGCTGTCGGGCATCAGTCCGATCTTGCAAAAGCCCTGAATGAACTTTGCCGAGCGTGCTGCCAATACGATGTCGCAGGCCAGCGCCAAATTGGCACCTGCACCGGCTGCGGCGCCGTTCACCGCGCAGACCACGGGCTTGGGCAGGTGGCGCAGAGCACGGATCAGCGGGTTGTAAAACTGATCGAGTGACGCGCCCAGGTCGACGGGCGCATCCCCGGCGGTGACCTTTCGATCGTTCAGGTCCTGGCCCGCGCAAAAACCGCGTCCGGCGCCGGTCAGAAGCAGCGCACGCAGTGTCGGGTCTGCGGCGGTATCGTCGATGGCCTGTCGTACCTCAGCGTGCATGTGCGCCGTAAAGCTGTTGCATGCTTTGGGCCGGTTGAGCACGAGCTGTGCGTAGCCGTCGCGGCGGGTAAATTCGATGGTCTCAAACGACATGGTGTTCTCCGGAGGCGACCCTACAGGCCGTCGAAGCGGGCAAAAAAATCGGTGTTCGCGGCGGGCATCGGGCCGTCGCGTGATTCGAGATGCTGGCTAATGAAGCGTTGCGCGGGCGTGGCAAGATGACCATACAGGTCGCTGCACAAGCGGTAGGCTGCGGCGGCCGGCCAACGTTGGTCGAGCATGCTTGCGGGCAGCACCGGGTCACGCAACAGTACTTTTCGATATTCGTGAATGAGCAGCGTGCGCAGGACGAATGCATCGCGATCGTGGGCTGTTTTAACGCGTCGTGCGGCCTGCAGTGCGGGTTTGAATTGTTCGATAAACGACCGGTAGCGCTGGGCCAGGTCATCCATGGCAAACGCATCATCCACCAGTGCTCGCAGTGCCGCAAAGTAATCGTCCTCTGCGGCGCCGTGGAAGAGAACGAGCTTGTCGCGCGCCGGCGCATTGGGTAGCACAGGGGGCGCACCCTGACGGTCGTAGGCGGGGTGGGCCATGACGCCGGGTGACAGGGCGGCAAAACCCGACTGGCGCAATGCTCGGCGCACTTCGTCGCGCTCCGATGTCGCAATGCCGGCCAACAATGCGAGGCACCACTGTCCCTCCGGTGACGGCTGCGGCGCGCGATAGATGCGCGCGCTTGCCTGGGCAAATTGTTGTGCACCGGCCGGGCTCAGCCGATAGAAACTGCGTCGCCCGATTTGTTCGGCCTGCAGCCAGTCATCTTTGACCAGCCGAAAGACGGTGGTTCGCACCAGTCGTTGATTGATCCCGAAATGCTCCAGCGCGCCAATCAGGCTGCCGAGCCACACCACGCCGCCGTGGGGCGCAATCGTGTCGCCAAACACACTGGTAAGCAGCGAGCCGGTCCGCAGCGGCCGCTGTCGGGCAAAACGGGCGACCTGCTCAGCGGCGACTCGGCTAAGGGCATTGGCGCGTGGCATGGTGGTTTTGGGCTTGGACATGGCGATTCTTGAATGAAAGCTTGGGCGTAGCGCTGTTTGCTAATATGATACGGGATAATCATAAACTCAATCATTTTTGTTTCATATTTATTGAAGGTGAAGCGCGTGAGTAAGGAAGCAATGTTGGGCTGTTTCGCTCAAGGACAGTGGCTACACAGTGACGCGGACGGCGTGCTGTTGCGCAGTGCCGTCAATGGCGACCCGGTAGCACGTGCCAGCAGCGACGGGCTCGATTTTGCTGCAATGGTCGACTACGCGCGTACGACCGGTGGCCCCGCCCTGCGTGCGATGACGTTTCACCAGCGTGCCTTCATGCTCAAGGACCTGGCCAAATATCTGATGGAGCACAAGCGTGCATTTTATGAAGCCTCGACACTGACCGGCGCGACGCGCTCCGATTCGTGGGTGGATATTGACGGTGGTATTTCGACGCTGTTTGTCTACTCAAGCAAAGGCCGCCGCGAGATGCCCAACGACTTTGTCATGGTGGACGGTCCAGCCGAGACGATTTCGCGTCACGGTACTTTCACCGGGCAGCATATATATGGGCCGCGTCATGGCGTGGCGGTTCACATCAACGCCTACAACTTTCCGTGCTGGGGCATGCTCGAAAAACTGGCGCCCACGCTTTTGGCCGGTATGCCCGCCATTATCAAACCGGCGACCAGCACGTCGTTTCTGACCGAGCTGATGTTCCGCAGCATGATCGAGTCGGGGCTGTTGCCGCCGGGCGCGGTGCAACTCGTCTGTGGCAGCACGGGCGACTTGCTCAATCATCTGAATTGTCAGGATGTGATCGCCTTCACTGGGTCAAAAGGCACGGCGGACTATCTGCGACAGCATAAAAACGTCATCGATCAGGCGGTACGGTTTACCGGTGAAACCGATTCGCTGAACTGCTCAATTCTTGGGCCGGATGCCACACCCGGGACGCCCGAGTTTGATCTGTATGTCGCCGAAGTGGTGCGCGAGATTACCGTCAAGGCCGGTCAAAAATGCACGGCCATTCGCCGCATTATCGTGCCCGATGCGCTATCGGGCGATGTGGTGCGTGCGCTGACCGCCAAGCTTGGCGAGATCAAGATTGGTAACCCCGGCAACAAGGACGTCGATATGGGCGCCCTGGCCAGCATGGGCCAACGCGACGAAGTCATCGAGCGTGTGCAGGCGTTGCAGGGCGAATCGACGCTTGTGTACGGCAGCCTGGACGAGGTTGATCTCGTAGACGCCGACGCCAGCCGTGGCGCGTTCTTTAGTCCCATCTTGCTGCACTGTGATCGGCCGTTAACGGCCCGCACGCCGCACAGCGTTGAAGCGTTTGGCCCGGTTGCCACCGTGCTGCCTTACCACAACCTTGATGAAGCATCCCAGCTGGCGCGCTTGGGCGAGGGTTCGCTGGCGGGGTCGATTTTTACTAATGACGATGCTGTTGCGCGCGAGTTGGTGCTCGCCAGCGCGTGCTATCACGGTCGCATGGTGCTGATTAATCGCGACTGCGCGCAAGAATCGACCGGTCACGGTTCGCCGTTGCCGCATTTGATTCACGGGGGTCCGGGTCGGGCCGGCGGCGGCGAGGAAATGGGTGGCATCCGTGGCGTGACCCATTACATGCAGCGCACGGCGCTTCAGGGCTCGCCCAAAACCCTGACGGCGATTACGTCCCAATGGTTGCGCGGCGGTGAGCAGCGCGAGTCAGCAGCGCATCCGTTTCGCCATACCTTCGAGTCGCTCACCCTCGGCGATACGCTCAACACCGACGAGCGTGAAATCACGGTCGACGATATTGAGGCGTTTGGGCGGCTGTCCGGAGATATTTTTTACGCACACATGAACCCGGACGATGCAGCCAAAAATCCGTTTTTCGATGGGCGCGTCGCGCACGGCTATTTCATCGTATCGCTGGCCGCCGGCTTGTTCGTGGATGCGCCGCTTGGCCCCGTGTTGGCCAATTACGGTCTGGACGATCTGCGGTTTGCCAAGCCGGTTAACCCGGGCGACAAGCTAAAGGTACGTCTGACGTGCAAACAAAAGACCTGGCGCGAAGGCACCGGCTATGGCGAAGTGCGCTGGGATACCGAGGTGACCAATCAGGACGGCGATACGGTGGCGTCATACGATGTGCTGACGATGGTTGCCGGTGCGCCGCTGTACGAGGACGTGCAGCTGGGCCGCGCGGAAAAAGTGTCGTAAGAACCGACGCCGGTTTGCGATACGGCGGCGGTGGTTGTACTAAGCTTTGAACTGGTGCAATTCGATAACCAGCCCGCCGGGCGTGCTGACGACCAGCACATCACTGTTTGCGACCCGAAGCGTGATGTCCTCGAAGCTTTGCGCTGCTACGCCGTGTTTGTTGAAGTGCGCACGCCAGTCATCGAGCTTGGCGGTGCGCAGCGCGATGCGCAGGATGCCGCGTGCGGGCGGCGCGGTACGAGCGTAGAGATCGTTACCTTCTGCGCCACGATAACTCACGATTTCGAGTTGTCCGAAGTTGACGTCGGGCGCGCCCCAGATGCTGACATCCAGACTGCAGCCTTGCGGCAGGCCGATCATTTTTTCGATCTCGGCTCCTTCCAGAATATTGTCTGATTCGCACGTCAGTCCCAGCACGTCTCGATAGAAGGCCTGTTCTTTTTCGGCATCTTCAACCACGCTGATCAACGGACTAACGGCCGCGTAGCCCTGCGGCGTAAACGCGATGTCGTCGCTCTCAAGCTCCATCAACACAACGTTTATGTCGTCATGCGTGGGCATATGGATCTCGGAAAAAACGGTGCCGTCGGGGGCGGTGGAACGGATGGCTTCGTCTGTGCGAAATTCGTACCCGGCGCGGCGCAGCGCGGCCGCGTGATCGTTAATGCGTCGGACGTGCACGTCGAGGTTTTTCGGGCAGCTATCGAATGGCTCGGCGCCATCACGCACCGTTTCCGGGGCAGTTTGAAACTGCACCAGATGAATCGCGCCGCCGCTTTGACCCGGCGTGCGTAACAGGGCCTGCGCCGTGACCCGATTGTCATCGAGCTGCCACAGCGCATCGAGGCCGACGTCACCGTCGTTAAAACGCGCAAGCAATTCCAGTCCAAACTGGTCGTGCCACAGATCGAGTGCGACGTCGAGATCGGCAACTCCTACGATTACGCGATGAAAGCCGCGCCATGCGTCAGGCGCCTTTTGGGTCTTCTTGTTCATGGGCTCACCATACGGCAAGCGTTCGCGCAGCCCAACTGCCGCGTCAGTCAGCTCGCCTGGGTGCGAAGCGGCGAGCCTCGAGCTGTTTGAGCTCTTCGCAAAGGCTCCTGGGCTGCTTTTGCAGTACCTGCAGCAGATCGCTCGCGATCTGTGACCAGGGTGCCAGCTCAAGGCTTGCACGCAGACGCGTTGCCAGTTGTTCGAGATCGGCCCGGGTCGCCGTGCCAATGGCGCGGTTTGCCTGACAGTCCAGATCCAACTGATGCAACGTGGTGCCAAGCTCGCGCAAAAGGGCAGGTAGCTGTGCACACAGGTCGCCGTCCAGGCACGCTGCGGGCACAGTGGCGATGCTGGTCATACTCGCAAACCCAGTTTCATCGGCCGACAAAAAGCCCGACATGAACGCCGCGAGGCGCCAGTCGCTGATGACGGACGTCGCCGCCCGCTCGATTCCGGGCGCGCGATCGGTCATCTGTGTTGGCGGCGCGCGAAAATAGTCGAACATCGCAATCGCGATGAAGACGGCGCTGGCGGCAACCAGCCAGGGCGGTGAAATGATTCCACGGTAGCGCATGCCCTCCCGGCGATCTTGCGTAGCATTGGCGTCTTGTCCAAGGAACGATACCGCCCGCTCGCAGGTTGCGGGCGAGTGTGCAATATGGCTCTCGACTTCTTCGCGGCGGCGTTCGTCAAGGGTGCGGTTCGCCCACGCGCGCAGCTCTTTGTCGCCAGGTGGTGGGCCAACCGGTTTGCCGGTTTGCGCGAGCAGGGCAGCGGTCAGTAG
>CAYGSQ010000153.1:0-7425 GCA_964352435.1 uncultured Gammaproteobacteria bacterium
GGGTTGGACAGCGCAAAGATTGTGGGGCGTTCGTTCACCTGCGCCATCAAGCGAATCGCTTTTTCATCGAACGCGCCGGGCGAACCGGTCGCACCAATGAGCACGTGCGGTTTGATGCGTTCGATGGCTTCATGAAAACTCAGGGGCGCATGCTCGTGGGCGTAGGGCCGCGAGTAGTCGGCCACGTCGTCGCGCGCTGCGGTAATGAGTCCCTGACGATCAACAAACCACAAGCGCTCACGCGCCTGTTGGTCGGGCAGTCCTTCATCCATCAACGCGCTGTGCATCAAATCGGCGATGCCGGTTGCCGCCGACCCCGCACCCAAAAACAGCACGCGCAAATCCTTGAACGCGATTTTGCTGATACGCGTGGAGGCATAGACGCCCGCCAGAGCAACCGACGCGGTACCTTGAATATCGTCGTTGAAACACAGCACGCGATCGCGGTGCCTGGCCAGCAGTGAGATTGCGTTGGGCGTCGCGAAATCTTCGAACTGCAGCAATGCACCGGGATAAGCATCGGCCACCGCGTCGACAAACTCGTCGACCAGCGATTCGTACTCCTCGCCGCGCAGCCTCTCCTCCGGCATACCCAGATAAAGCGGTTGATCACGCAGCTCGGCATTCTGTGTGCCGACGTCCAGCATTACCGGCAGACATTGATGCGGCTCGATACCCGCACAGGCGACGTACAGCGCCAGCTTGCCGATGGGAATCCCCATGCCGTTCGCGCCCAGGTCGCCGAGGCCCAGAATGCGCTCGCCGTCTGTGACCACCACGACTTTAATATCTTTGGTCGGCCAGTTATCGAGTACCGAACGAATGCGTCCGCGTTCCCGACGCGTGATATACATGCCACGCGTCTGGCGAAAAATGTGAGCAAACTCACTGCAGGCTTCGCCCACGGTCGGCGTATAAATGAGCGGCATGATGTCGCGAATGTGGTCCATCACAATGCGGAAGAACAAACGTTCGTTACGACTTTGCAGCTGACGCAAAAAAATGTAGCGCTCGATGTCGCTGTTCTTGCGTCGCAGATTGGCCACGACACGACGGACCTGCTGGTCCTGGGTGAACACCGTCGGCGGCAACAATCCGGTCAGTCCATAGCGCTCACGTTCGGCGAGCGTAAAGGCCGTCGATTTATCGAAAGCCGGGTCGTGCAGCAGGGCGTAACCGGTGGGATGATCGGAGTGCTTGGACATGGAATACACGCGGTAGTCAAAGAACGACTATGGTACCGCAAGGTGCGCGTCTGAATCAGGCTTTCAGCAGTTCGCCCAGGGCGCCCAGACAGGTTGCGACGTTTTGCTCCGTGCAGGCGTGGCCCATCAGGCCGATACGCCAGATTTTGCCGGCCAGCGGCCCAAGTCCGGCGCCAATTTCCAACGAATAGTCGCTCAAAAGCTGCCCGCGAATAGTCGCCTCCTGCTCGGGACTGACGCCGCCGGGCAGGTACACCGCATTGAGTTGCGGCAGTCGCCAGGCCTCATCCACCACAAAGCGCAGACCGAGGGCCTCGAGGCCGTCGCGCAGCAGCCCGTGAATCCGTTCGTGGCGCGCGATGGCGGCATCCAGCCCCTCTTCATGCAGGATCAACAGCGACTCGTGCAGCGCATAGAGCGAATTGACGGGCGCCGTGTGGTGGTAGGCGCGTCGCCGTTCGCCGCCCCAGTAGCCCATCACCAGATTGAGGTCAAGAAACCAGCTTTGTACCGGTGTCTTGCGTGCACGTATGCGCGCCACCGCGCGCTCGCCCACGCTGACTGGCGCGATACCCGGCACGCAGGACAAGCACTTTTGGCTACCCGAATAAATGGCATCGATGCCCCAATCGTCGACCAAAAGTTCAATGCCGCCGAGTGACGTCACGGCATCGACGATAGCCAGACAATCATAGCGGTGGGCCAGCTCGACCAGTGGGCCGGGATCGGTCCGCGCGCCGGTGGAGGTTTCGGCGTGTACAAAGGCGACCGTGCTCGCCTGCGGGTGCGCTTTCAGGGCGTCTTCCACTTTGTTTGGGTCGACCGGATGCCCCCATGCGTCCTGCACCATGACGGCCTTCGCGCCGATACGCTCCACGTTTTCACGCATGCGTCCGCCGAAGACGCCGTTTTGGCACACGATTACGGTGTCACCGGGCTCGATGAGATTGACGAAGCAGGTTTCCATGCCCGCCGACCCGGGCGCCGATACCGGCAAGGTCAGTTCGTTGGCTGTGGAAAAGGCGTATTGCAGCAGGTGTTTGATTTCGTCCATCAAGGTGATGAACGCGGGGTCCAGATGGCCGATCGTCGGCTTCGCCAATGCGGCGAGAACGCGCGGCGAGACATCCGAGGGACCGGGCCCCATCAACGTACGCGACGGCGGCACGAAGGGCCGCGGCGCCGCCGGACCCGACGAACTAATTCGTGCGTTCCTTGTACGCGCGCACGGCGACGTTAAAGCGTTCCGCGGTCGCTTCCATTTCAACCACAGCCGCGTTGTGCCGCTTGTCGCGCATTAGAAGTTGCTCTTCGCTGGCATCGACACCCAGCTTGGCCACGGCCTCATCAAGACAGGTCAAGTAGTCTTCCATCGACTTGACGTACTCCTTCACCGATTTTTGGGCCGCGATCATTTCTTCCTGCGACTCGGTCTTGCCGGTGGGCAGCTCTTCAATGGCCGCAGGATAGGGACACGCGGCCTGGGTGACCGCGCCGATACCCAGCAGGGCCACGCCGATGATTAGTTTTCTGGTGATCATAATTTTCGCTGACTTATCCGAACACGGTAAAAAGATAGCACAATCACGACGTAAATCTGAACGCCAATACGGTCAAATTTGGTGACCGTGGCGGCGCGACTACACGTGCTTGCCGCGCTCCCAGCCCGCATCAGACAGCCACTGCTGCCCCGATTCAACGGCGCCTTCTTCCATGGTAGTCGCCATGCTGTCGTTCCAGCGATTCAGATAGCCAAACAGTGATATCACGCCCAGCATTTCGACGATTTCACCTTCATCCCAGTGTGTATGAAGACGCTGCTTGAGGTCATCGTCCACCCCATTCGGTACCGTTGACGCGGCGATAGAAAAGTCGAGCGCAACGCGTTCGGCTTCACTAAATGCCGCGTGTGTCTTGTACTCCCAGATATTTTCCAACTGTTGATCGGATGAGCCGTAGCGCTCCGCTGCACGGATGGTGTGGGCCTGACAATAGCGACAGCCCGCCACGTGACTCGACACGTAACCAATCAGCCGCTTGAGCGCACTGGTGACGCGCCCCTCATTCGCCATTACCGCCATATTCAAATTGATGAACGCTTTGGCAATGGCCGGGCGACGCTGCATCGTGAGTACGCTGTTGGGGCAAAAGCCCAGCGTTTCGTTGAAAAACTCGGCGAGTTTGCGGACGTCGTCATTCGCGTCCGGTGATAATGGATCAACCAGGGGCATCGTGTAACTCCAGTTTATTCAGCAACCGTACGCTTGAGATATTTCTTGAGGCGCGACCAGGCGTCGGCCGCAGCGGGCGCGTTGGTGTCCGGGTCACGGTCGACGTGCAGCCAGAAGCCATGGCGCACGTCATCATAAATGTGTACGTCGTTGGCGATGCCCGCCGTGCGCATGGCGGCGACAAATTTGTCGACCTGCTCAGGCGGAATTCCGGAATCCATTTCGGCAAACGTGCCGTACACCTCGTGATGAATGTGCTTCATTTGCTCGGGGTCATCGAGCAGGCGACCGTAAAAGATCGCTGTGCCTTCATGCCGCTCGCCACCAATCGCATAGCTAAGGGCAACGCCACCGCCATAGCACCAGCCGATGGTTGCCACTTTGCCGTTAACGCCCTGACGGCCGCGCAGATAGCGCGCCGCGGCATCGAGGTTAGCGACAATTTGGTCGGGCGCGTCGAGCGTTTCACGCATGAGCGACAAATTTTCCTCGCGACTGGTTCCAATGCGACCCGAGTAGAGATCGACGGCCAGTGCAACGTAACCTTCTGCCGCAAATGCATCGGCCGTTTGCTTGACTCGTTCAACCAGTCCGTTCCATTCGTGCACCAAAATAACCGCGCCGTGTGGTCCAGGCGTCGTCGGTTCGGCGAGATAGCCAAACGCGTTGAGGTTTTCTTTGAAGTAGCTGACATTGCGTCCCGTGGGCTCGCCGGCGCGACCGGCGATGGCATCGGGGATCTCGCTCATGGGATCGGCGGCGGTCGCACCTGATGCACACAGCAGCGCCAGAAAAAGTGATAGGAAGCGGAGTAACCCGCCGGTGCTGATGCAATTATGTGACCTCATGGCTCACTCCCATTATGCAAAGTTGGCGCAAAGCGTATCACGTTATTGCATCGCGACATGCCAAGCCCCACACTTCGCCGATGACCACGAAGAGTCCCAATCAAGGCGCCCTGCTGCTGCTGGCTGCCTTGGGCACCACGACCCCCCTGGCAATAGACCTTTACCTGCCCGCGCTACCGCTGATCGCACAGGTTTTTGACGTACCAATGCAGCGCATCGAATCGTCGGTCAGCACCTACATGATTGGTCTGGCGATCGGCGTACTCATTGGCGCGGCCGTCTCGGACCGGGTGGGGCGCAAGCCCTCCGTGCTCGGTGGTTTGCTGCTGTTTGCGACCTGCAGCATCGGTATCGGGCTGACGCAAAGCGCGGACCTTTTTTTGGCTCTGCGCGTAGTGCAGGCATTCGGTGGCGGTTTCGTGTTCGTCAACATTCCCGCGATCGTGCGCGATCTGTACGACGAGCAGGACAGTGCGCGCGCCTTCACAATGATCACGATTATTGCGCTGGTGGCGCCGCTTATCGCACCGATGGTCGGGTCGGCCATTAACCATTTTCTCGGATGGCGCGCGATCTTCTTTGTACTGGCTGCCTATTCGCTGGTGCTGTGGGTTCTGATCACAAACTACTTACCTGAAACGTCTCCCGCGGACCCGGACCGCCGACGATTAAGTGTGATGACGCAGGTCAAAGCCAACGTTGTGCGTGTGTTCAGTCATCGCGAGGCGGTCGCGCTGGTGTTTTGCCAGTCGTTTGTCTTTGCCGTGATGTTCGCGTTTATCGCTGACGCGTCATTTGCCTACATGATCCACTTCGCTCTGAGCCCGTGGACGTTCTCGATGTTTTTCGGCGCCAATATTTTTGCTTTGATGCTGTTCAACCGGCTGAACAAGCAGCTGCTCAAAACACGCAGGCCGTTCGAGATTGTGCCGCTGGGCATGGCGCTGCAGTTCGGTTCGTGTGTCACACTGATGATCGCCGTTGTGCTTGATATGGCCTCGCTGTCGATCTTCGTGCCGCTGGTCATGATCAGCGTTGGCGCCCACGCACTGATCACACCTAATATCATCGCTACGTTTATGGCGCGCTTCGATAAAGGTGCGGGCACTGCCAGCGGCGTGATAACCGGCGCGCAGTATCTGGTGTCCGGCACCCTGTCGGTGATTGCTGCCGCGTTGCACGACAATACGCTGATCACCACCGCGCTCACGATGCTGATCAGCTCATCGCTGGCGCTAACCGGCTTCTTCGTCGCGCGACAACGACGTGCCGAACGTCTGCGCCGCGAGGCGCTCAGCGTTTAATCGGGCTACGCACCCAGACGGGTGCCACCGTCCACGGTGATGGTCTCACCGCTCATGTAGCTGCTCGCGTCGCTCGCCAACAGCAACAAAGCACCATCCAGCTCATGTAGCTCACCCGTTCGGCGCGGGAAAAGCGACTTGGCCAGCACCTTGCCCTGATCACCGGCAAAGAATGCCCGGTTCATCTCGGTGACAAAATAACCCGGTGCGATCGCGTTGACCCGGATTTTTTCGCGCCCCAGTTCACAGGCCATCGACTCGGTCAGGTGGACGACACCCGCTTTCGAACTCGCGTAGGCGGCCTGCGTTGGCTGCACGACGAACGCCAGCAACGAAGCGATATTGATAATGCTGCCGCCCTTGCCACGCGCCGCCATACTGCGTGCGACCGCCTGACCCACGCGAAAAACGCCCGACAGGTTTACGTCAATGGTTCGTTGCCACACGTCCTCCGTGACATCCAGGAAACGCTGCGTCTGAGCGATACCCGCGTTGTTGATCAAAATATCTGGCGTGCCGAGCTCGGCTTCGATCGTGGTCATCGCCGCCGCGATGCTGCCTGGATCACGCACGTCCAAAGCGACCGGCAGTGTCGTTGCCCCCGCCGCGCGCAGATCGTCCGCCACTCGCTCCAGTTGATCGACGCGTCGCGCGCACAGCGCCACGGCCGCGCCATTGGCGGCCAGTACACGGGCGAAATGCTCGCCCAGTCCGCCCGACGCGCCGGTTACCAAGGCTACTTTGCCCGCTACCGAAAATGGATGTTCATTCATGAATGGCCCTTTCAATTAGTCCAAAATGTAAATCGCCCTAGGGCTCCGGTATTACCGTGTTTCGCATCACGCCCAGTCCATCAATTTCGATACGTACAGAATCACCTGCTTTTAAATAACTCGGTGGCTCCATCGCCGAGCCGATTCCCGCCGGGGTACCCGTTGCCAGCACATCGCCCGGCTCAAGTGTGAAGGCGGCACTTAGATGGGCAATCATATCGCCCAGTCGGTAAATCATGTCGCCGGTGTGCGCGTCCTGACGCAGCTCATCGTTAACGAAGCAGCGCACGTTAAGATCGTGAGGGTCGGCCACCTCGTCACGCGTGACCAGCGCCGGGCCCAGCGGACCGTGGGTATCGAACGACTTGCCCATCGTCCAGGTCTGCGCGCGCATCTGCCAATCGCGCACACTGACGTCGTTGGCAATTGTGTAACCCGCAATGACTTCATGGGCATCCTGCGCCTTGACGTGACGGCAGGTCTTGCCAATGACGACGGCGAGCTCGGCCTCATAGTCGAGCTTGTCGGACACGCGCGGCAAGTGCACATCGGCGTACGGGCCGTTCATGCACGTCGTTTGTTTGTTGAACCACACCTGATGCTTGGGGATTCGCACGCCCTTGCGCTCGGCTTCAAGCGCGTGTTTGCGGTAGTTCAAGCCCAGCGCAAGATATTTGCCAGGACGCGGAACCGGCGCCAAAAGAACCAGTTCGTCCAGCTTCAATATGGCATTGTGACGGGTGACCAGAGCGCGTGCCGCCGCCATCGCCGACTCACCGCCGTTGAGTAACGTCAACATCGTGGGAAAGCGACCGTCACCCAGTGCCGTCAGATCGACAACCTTGTCATCGACGATGGCGCCGAGGCGCGCCCCACCCTTTTTTTCAAAACTGATCAGATGCATGCCTGCTCCCGTAGTGGCCTTCCTGCAATGCAGGTCCCGCTGGCACTATACTTCGTTGACACATTGATCGCCCCCAACGCATTTACGGGTATACAGCCATGGCCAAGTTCGACGGATTCAAACCCTCCCTTATTACCTTCCTGCGGCAACTGCGCAAGAA
>CAYGSQ010000154.1:0-7397 GCA_964352435.1 uncultured Gammaproteobacteria bacterium
TCAATCAGCGCGTTGGTCGGGCGGGAGTTGGTGGCCGTGATGCGCATGCCGCTGTTGCCGCCATTGTCAAAAAAGACCTGGCCACGCACCTCCAATGCATCCTGATCCCGTTCGGCAGCCGATCCGATACGCACTTCGCCGCCCTCTGCGTTGATGCTGAGTGTCGTCACAGAGCCGTTGCTGCGCGCCATGATTTCGTTGTTATCGATGCCAATGTTGGTGCCGGTCAACGAACCAAAGATTTGATAGCCCCCACCCGTGGGCGTGACGTCAGTGCCGCTGCCAATATGTAGTCGTGCAAGCGGGTCCGAGGTCGCGATGCCGGTGTTCTTGTTCGCGTCGATGATCATGGCTGCGTTGTTTGAGTTGTTCGTGTTATTGATGACCAGCTTACCGCCACCGACGGCCCACGCATCGGCGCTTGAGCCAAGCCACCAGCCAGCACCACCGGTGTCGCTGTTGATCAGGGAGAACTGCCAGTTCGCGTCTCTGGTTGTCAGCCTGGCATTCGGTGCCGTTGTACCAATGCCCGCGTTGCCGGAGACAAAGAGTCCGTTTTCCGGCCCCGCGGACGATGTCCCTACAGACACGCTGCCGTTCTGATGCACGCGCAGTTTGGTGGCCGACTGGACGCGCGCCCGAAATGGGTCAACGCCAGCGGGAGCGTCAATCTGAATGGCGGCGGCCGGGGCGGTCGTGCCAACGCCGACGCTACCGGCTGTGTAATATGCGCTGTTGCCGTTTTGCGTCCATGTTGATCCGTCGTCGATCTCGCAGGTCACGGTCCCACCAGAAAAAATTTGCCGGATAGACGAGCCCGCAGCGCAGGTCCCCGTTACGCGGTTTTGCAGATTCGGCAGCGTCGATTCGATGCTGCTTATGTCGGACGCACTGGTTGCGACGTCACCTTGCAAGGACGAAATGTCGGCCGCGTTGTCGGCGACATCGCTTCCCACATCGGATATTTGCGTTTGTAAGCCTGAGATGGCCGAACTATTGCCCGCAATATCGCTCGACTGCGCCGTAACCGTGCTCACGACACCGGAAATGTCGTCGGCCAGAGCGCTGACATCACTGGTCTGATCGAGAGAAGATGCGCTGCGCCCACCAACGGTATCCGCATCGCCCGCGCGCTTCGAAAACGGCGCGCTGGTCAACGCCTGACGTGGCATCATCTGTGCATCGTTGCCAACCGTGATACCCATCCACAGAGGCGTGTCGAACAGGTTGCCGGGGAAGGGCGTGAGCCCGGTGCCAAGCTCGGTGGCAAACAAACCCTGCGACGGCATTAATGCGACAGTCTCAAACCAGATCGGCGCGCCGCCCGTGGGGACCGTGTAAAGCGCAAACTGAACGTTCACCGGCCCGTTGATCGGTTGGCCCGCGGCGTCCGTCAGGTAGCCCTGATAATTCACGCCCTCGGGAATCTGTGCCGTGCTGGCACCGGCCACTAAAATAAGGATGGCGAGGAGGCTCGCGCCCCGTTTCGAGATATTCATGGTGATAGCTCCAGACTCGGTAAAACGAGAATGGAACCGTCCCACGAGCGGGCAAAACTTTCACTCGCATGAATGGGGGAGAATTCAGTTAACTCCCCTGTTCAGGGGCTGTGGCAGGCGTCGCGCAAGCCGACGCCGCAGCGAGTTTTACGCGAACAGTCCAGCATAGTTGGGCGTATAACCGCGTAACACGTCGTTGCTCACCACGTCAGCTGGCAAGCCGACGAAGCGCTCGAGCACTTCGCCGAACACATCGCGAAAATCCGTCGTCGCTTTGAGATCGCGTGGTTGCCCGCTGCCCTCCTGAACGTGCAGTTCGCCTGTCGCAAGTCCGGGCCAGTGCCCTGATGGTGTGACCAGGCCACTCCCCGGTGCCGTGGCATCTGCGCGCGACAGTACGCGTCCACCGGCAATGCCGCCCCCGAGGGCAAACATGACGTTGCCCCAACCGTGATCGGTGCCGCCGTTACCGTTGACCGCAGCGGTACGGCCAAACTCGGTAACTATCAGCATGCAGGTGCGGCTGCGCGCGCTGCCAAGGTCCTGCCAGAACGCGCTGACGGCAGTGGCAAGTGCCGTGCCCCGCGTGTTGATACTGTTCAGCAGGTTCGAATGATGATCCCAACCACCGTTGTTGACCGTGATCATGCGTACGCCCAATTCGGGGTTTTTGATCAATCGTGCAGCGTCCTGCAGATTGCGATTGAGTGTGAAGTTGCCCGCGGGGTAGGGCGCGGCCGGGGGCTGGGCGGCAATGCCTTCGAGGCTATCTATGGCGTCGAACGCAGCGCTGCCCGATGCGCCGGCCAGACCACTGTCGGCCGCAAACATTGCGCGCAAGGCGCCGGCACGTTGCTGCGCAAAATCCCCCTCGTAGCTGACGTCGGCGATGTTGGCGAAAGAGACGCCGAAGCGATTGACTTCACCGGCGATCGCTTTGGTCATAAAGGGGCCAACTGAGACGCCGTTCAAGACCGGATTGGGTGCGCACAGTGCGCCCTGGGCTTCCATCGCCTCGAGTGCTCGATGCAGCCAGCCGTCACGCACTCCTTGGGATGCGGCGCCGGGCATCACGCGTTCCATCGAGTCTTGCGCGGTGAAGTGTGAGTAGTCGTTGGCGCCGCCAAACGCGTGGACCATGGCCATGTCGCCGGAATCGAATAGCGCTTTGAAGGGCGCCAGCGATGGGTGCAGCTCGTAAAATCCGTCAAGCTGTAGCTCGGCACCACCCGGTGGAATGGCGATGTCGCCGGCGGCATTTTGGCGCCGTGCCAAATAATTGGCTTCGTCGCCGCGCGGCACCACCAGACTAAGTCCGTCTGCACCACCGCGTAAAAAAAGCACGACCAGTGCTTTGCTATCAGCGACGCAATTTGCGCGGGCAAAGGAGGCCGGCAGAGCGCTCAGCGCTGCGGCACCACCAAGACGAACACACAGTTGTCGACGTGTAAGAGTTGTATTCATGATGATTCGCCTGGCTCAGTGCGTTAGAAATTCGGGTGAAGACAGCAGCAGAGTCGCGGCTTGTCGTGCGCGTTGATTGCGGCCAGCGTTGGACGGCAGCGAATCGAGTAAATCAATCGTGGCTGTGCGCGTCGGTGCCGTTATGCCTTGCGGGATAAAGCGGTCGGCCAGCGCATCGACGATGCCGGCGCTGTCAGCGCCCTGCGGTATGCCAAATCGTGACGCCGCGTTGCCGATTGGAGCAATCAGCCTCTGCACTTCATCGAGCCGTACCAGCGTGCCACCCGCACTGGCCCACGCGGTGGAGGACTCAGGGTAGCCGGTCGGTGGGCTGGCCTTGTACAGCGACTCGCCCATTTGAATCAGATCGCCAAGTACGCCGTTAAATGAATTGTTAATCAGATTGTTGTTGGCGGGCTGGTCCACAATCTGTGAGCTGCCTATGACATCGTCACCCAACGCGCGAATGACTTTGGCACTGAACACCTGCGGGCGCGCAAATTTGTCGCCGTAAAGTTCGGTGAAGCTCAGGAAGTCCTTGCTGACCAGCGTGGCGAGCATTACGCCACGTAGATTGCCGCCGCTGGCTTGCCATGCACCGACCGCACGCTCTACTAAATCGTCCCGCGGGTTGCTGGTGACGAATCGATTGATCAGTTTTCGACTGACAAATTCTGCGGTCTTTGGATGCAGGGCCAGCAGGCAAAACAGAACGTCAGCTTCCGTTTCGAAATCCGCCGCTGGACGTCCGTCGCAGCCGAGGTTGCCGTCGAATACCCACGGTTCGGTATCCTCCAAGGTCACCGTTTTGACGCCCGTTACGTGACGGTTGGGTAGGTACTGCGTGACAAAGTCGGGCGGATTGGAGATATACCCGGTCAGGATCTTGGTGACTTCCTGTACGTCGGTTTCGTCGTAGGTGCCTTCCTTGCCAACCGTGTGCAGTTCCAGGAGTTCACGCGCAAAATTCTCGTTCAGGTTGCCGCGACGCGACCGTTTGAGGTCAAGGTAGTCGAGCATCGCCGGCGCCAGCGCGATCGAGCGCAGAAGGTCCTCAAAACGTCCCAATGCATGCGGGGCGATGGACTCGCGTTCATAGTGTTGTGCCGACAGCCGCGCGACACCAACACTGCCATCGACGTTAAAGTGATTGAACCAGAAATCGAGCATGACTGCTTCAAGCTGGCGCCTGGACAGCGTCGCGCGCAGTAGTTTTATTTCGGCGAGCTGTGCGTTGACATGATTCAGCGCTCCGCGCCGATCCGTGCAATAGCTCTGGTTAGTATTGCAAAATTGCTGACGCAGAATTGCGATCGGTTTGCCAAACGTCGAGAGCGGTCCAAAGCTATAAGCGGCGAGGGCCTGCTCAAACTGTGGATCGGGGATGTTCTGCGGGAACAGCTGCTCGCGCAGATAGAAGAATGCTCCCATGTCGAGTATGCGCTGACGCGACCACGCGTCGCCGCCAAAACCGGCGCGGGCAAGAATATGTTCATTTTGCGCTGTGTCACAGTAGAACGTCGTGCTGGTATCGCACGGATCTGCGCCGCTGCTCCAGGGCGCTACCAGTAGTGTGACGAGCGCAACCGTTTGTGCGCAAACGTCGCGAATTGATCGGACAATCATGTTTGTCTCCCGGTGTGGAAAGCCCAACAAGCTCCTTAACGTTAAGCAACTTGCCGGTGTCAGTGACACCCGGGTTTACCCGAATGTGACGGCCTCGCCACATGCCCACGGCGCTACGGATGCTTCGTTTGGCGGCTATGCGTTAGGGTCTGATTGAACGACCGGTCATTTGGATGCCGCCGCGCTGGATGCGCAGAAGTGATGTTCGGTTCGGGCTAGTGCGGTCGCGGGTTGGCCGTCACGCCCATCGCATGGCGCGGAAAAGCGTCGGCGTCGATGGTGTCCAGATAGCTGTGCCAGGCACCGTGGCCGATGACCGGCAAAATTACGATGAGCCCAACGAATCCGGTGGCGACGCCAAGCACCAGGCCGCCGACCGCGATCGCCAGCCACAGCATCATTACACGGCGATTGCGCAGCACCGCGTTAACCGATGTGACTACGGCCGTGACGGCGTCGACCTTGCGATGCACGATCATCGGTAAAGCGAACGCGCTGGCCGAAAACGTCAGCACGGCGAATATCGCGCCGATTACGCTGCCGATGCCGAGAAACCACAAAAATTCCGTGATCGCCGCGTCGGGATTGCTCGGGAAGAACACGTGGACCATGGTTCCGGCCCGCGCCCAAACCAGAAAAATGATGAGCAGAATGAGCGCGAACACCATTTCGTTGCCCAAATAACGTTTGAATCCTGCACGCAACGCGCGCCGTAAAGAGACGGGTTCGTTACGCTCAAGTTGGGCGCTGATCGCGTACAGGCCAATGCAGGTGAGCGGCGCGAGGAATACGAAGCCACCAATCATGGCCATCGCGAAAACGTATCCGCCATAGCGCCAGGCGGCGGCACACACCAGCGCAATGATGACGGTCATGAACAAACCGTACAACGCACTTGCGCGCCAGGCGCGTCGAAAATCAGACCAACCCGCGCGCAACCAGCGTAGCGGCGCGCGTGCAGTTAATTGCTTGCACGGTGCGACAAAGGGGAGTCCGGACAGGTCGCTTTTTTTAGGTTGTTCGCGCACTGTTTTCTCCCCATCGTGTGATCTGATTGTAGTCGTTCAACGGCACGCATGCAGCCCGGTTGCATCGACTGAGTCTCAGTGACAGTCTGGCTTCGAAATTTGCCAGAGTGTTTGCCATGAACGCCGCCGTGGTGGCTTGCGTTGCAACCCTGATTACGTTGCTCGCCCATATCTTCGTGCTATCGAACAGTCCGCTTGATCCGATCGTGTCGCCTATCAGCGAGCTGAGTCGGGGCGCGTATGCGTGGGTGCACGCGGTTGGGCTGATCGCGTTTGCGACGGCGTATCTGGCGTTTCAGCCAGGCGCGCGGCGCTGGTCCGCAGGTCTGGGCCGGTTCAATGCCACCTGTCTGCTGATTTGGCTGTTACTCGTTCCACTGACGCTGTTGGTCAACCCAACCTGGCTTGGCGGCTACGAGCGAATCGTCGGCAGAACGTATCTGATTTGGGTGTTTGGTCTGGCTGCTGCCCGGATCAAACGCGGGCGGCACCTCGACACCCTGGTTGCGATGCTTCATGAATAATGCAGGCTAGACGCCCATACGCATTTGGCCAAGAAAATCGCGCTTACCAACTGGTACGCCGACGTGGCGCAAAATGTCGTACGCGGTTGCCGCATGAAAATAGAAATTGGGTAGCGAAAAAGACAGGAGGAAATTTTCGTTTGTGAACGGCATTTCAAGTTCACCCAGCTTGAAAATAGTTTGACCGTCGCTGAGCGCATTGACGCTGTCAGGCGACAGTGCGTCGAGTTGTTCCTGGGTACGTTTTATCAGTGCGTGCAGGCCCGCAAAGTCCATTTTCTCGATGTTTTTTGATGGTCCGAATTCACCGGCGATCATACCGTTGATGGCGCCGATGGAATGATGCATGACGCTAAAGATCTGGAAGTGAAACGAAAGCATGTCGGGATGGAGGCAGGTGTCGACGACGTCGTCGAGGCCGACCGCATTTTCCGCGCAGTGGGTACCGCATTTATCCATAAAGCCCGCCGTCGCATTGACCACCTGCTGGTAGGATTTAACGCTCGCGTCATAAAAGGTAATCGACATGGGGAATGCTCCGTTTCGAATCAATGATCGGCTGATCGTATCAGATACCGGTAGCGGATGATGCGCGCGCAGCAACCCAGCAGCCCGCATTATTCCGAGCGACCGTTACCTAAAAAACCCGTGTTGCGACCCACACGTACAACCGGCTCGAAAGACTGCGAATCGAAGAGTACGAAATCGGTGAGGCCATCGCCGTTGTAATCGGAAAAATGGATCGCGCCCGCCGTTGGGATTTTTTGTCGCGCACTACGCCGTTCGAACGGGCCCTTTGGGCCGCCCAGATAGACCTCAAGCGCTTCGCCGTCAGCGGAAGCCACAAAATCCATAAAACCATCCGCATTCAGGTCGACGTTGCCGCGTGGCATAAAACCCTTGGGACGAAAGGTCTCGAAGCTTATGCCTGTACTGATTTTCTTTTTGGACCACGGTTTTTCGGCATAACGTCCTTCGTCATTTAGCCGGTGCAGCGACATGACGGCATCAACTTCGCGCGTGAGCAGCATTTCTACCAGTTCAAGAACGCTGAATTTCACCTTTATACGCAGCAGTTCGAGCTGGGCGTCACCGTCAATATCAAGCAGCACGTCCGAGCTAAGCGCCCCCTTGGTGGTAAAGGTGTCACTTGGCGTATCCAGATTCCACGATCCACCGTCATTACGATAAAGGTAGGTCGTTGTGACGGCACTGGTGAAGCTGCCCTCAACGTGGCTGATCATCAGGTCCATGAG
>CAYGSQ010000155.1:0-1561 GCA_964352435.1 uncultured Gammaproteobacteria bacterium
GTCCCGAGACTATCGCGATGACCGAAGGGCGCCGGAGTGCTCAACTGTTTCATCAAGCCGCTCACACGATAAGCGCAGGGGTCGACGGCGACACGATCTCAGTTTTGGGCGCGCTTCACGAGACGTTACTTGAAGAAGCCGGCCCGCATTCTCTGCCAACCCGGAAGGTCGGCGAGTGGCATGTCAGTCTGGCAGCTGCGCGCACATCGCCCTGACCATCAATTAACCAGATCCGGGTTCATTTTCTCTGCCAGAAAAACGTTCGCACGAGCAAGCTTGCGCTTGGCGGTAGACAGCGAGACATCCAGCGCCTGAGCCGTCTCCTTATTGGTCAACCGTGCAAACCATTTGCAGATAAACGCGTTGGCAGCTACTTCATCTTCTTTTTCAAGCTGGCACAAAAGCTCGTCAACGATGAGTAGGCTTTCAGGTGATTCTACGTTCACGACCATGTCATCGGTCAGTTCCATGACGATCGCATTGCCGCCACGTTTGAGCGCCAGTTTCTTTTTCGCATGGTTGATCAATATTTGCCGCATCATGCGGCCGGCCAAATTGAAGAAATGCCCGCGACTAGCAATTTCGCCACCCGAAGACTTTGAAAACTTCAGGAAAAACTCGTGCACCAACGACGTTGTGTCCATGGTGCCATCGACAGGCCACGAACGATGCTCCCGCTTTGCAATGAGCTTTAGCTTCGCGTACACAAATTCATAGACAGCTTGCTCCGCTTCGCGGTCACCGTCTTTGGAGCGCCGAATCCACTTGGTCAGTTCGACTTGCTCTATTGGTGTCGCATCAATCGAGGTGCTGCGTACTTCATCGGTCATGAATTGTTCCATCGGTAAGTACCGCCTACTAGTGTAGTCAAGAATGTCTCTAATAGTTGATACCGAAACGGCACACCGATCGGTTCAGCTTGCGACACTATTCGTAGTGAGCCTCAAACGTCGTGAAAGCGGTATTACCGTGCATGGATACAATCAATGAGCCCCCAGAGATTGCGGCACGCGCTGCAAATATCGACGAATTGACGCTCTCGGTAACCAAGCTTGCGATTGCCTGGAGTGAAGGCGACCGCGAGTCGGCTGAAATTCTGTTTCGAGATGTACTGCGATTCTTTCGTCGGGCAGCCAGGTCGGTCGCGGCGCGCTGCCCTGACCGCACGCCGACGGAGGTCATCAATGAAGCCTACATTTACGTGCACAAGATCCATCCCACGCAGTTCAGGAACCGCAAGCATTTCCTGGCCGTCTACATCAAGGCGATGAACTATTGGCTTAACGATCACTGGGCGTACTTGAGAGCCGGCATGCGTAAAGCCCACGAGACCGACATTGGGAAACGCCTGGTTGCCGATGAAAGCGGAGAGTTCATCACATTCCTGTCCGACCTGAATTCCGCGCTCAACAGGCTGGTAGCGAATCGCCTGATCGAAGAAGATGACAGGGATCTATTTTTCGAAAATCGCATACTCGGCATAAGTTATGCTGATCTTGCCGAACTCAACAACACGATCGAGTCGCGCATCAGGACCAGCGTTACCAAGGTAAAAAGTCTC
>CAYGSQ010000155.1:1571-7380 GCA_964352435.1 uncultured Gammaproteobacteria bacterium
GTCTCGTGGCAATCGAAATGGCCGCCTACAATGACAAGCCCACCAGTAGCGCTTGAGTCAGAAGCCCTGCGCCTGTGGGCAGGACTGACGGCCAGCTCGAAAAAAGAAGTGGGCGCGGCCTACGAAAAACTGCTGTCACTATCACACAAGCAACGAATGCAATGGCTTGCCGCAACGGACATGCCCGCGTCGTCGCGCGAGATACTGTCCAGGCTTGCCGCCACTGACAGACTCAATCTGGACCGCATGCCGACCCGGTTGGCGGACTTGATAGCACCACCGGCTGCCCGGCCGGGCGATGAATTTGACGCATGGGAAGTCATTAGCGAGATCGGTCAGGGCGGCATGGGGGAGGTCTATCTGGTCAGACGGAGCACCGAGGGTACCGATCAGTTTGCCGCCATGAAGCTGCTGTCGATGCTGAGCACCAGCCGCATCGAAAAAGAGCTCTTTCGGCGCGAAAGCCAATACCTGGCTCGTCTTGGCCGCCTGATCGACAATGGCCAAGGCACGGACGGCACCCAGTACATCGTCATGGGTTTCGCCTCGGAGGGTTCCATTACCTCATATTGCGACCGCCGACGGCTGGGTACTCGCGAACGAATGAAGCTGTTTTGCGAGCTGTGCGAGGAGGTCGCACATTTGCACGAATGCGGCATCATTCATTGCGACATCAAGCCCGATAACGTGCTCGTCGCAGCCGACGGCAACATTCATTTGATCGATTTCAGTATCGCCCGCCTGATCGAGCATGATGACCGCCCGGCGCCTCGCTCGTATACCCGCGACTACGCGGCGCCCGAACAGAGGCTGCCCGAGCCTGAGGTCAGCGTACGCACCGACGTATTTGCGCTTGGCCGCCTGCTCGAAGATTTGCTGATCGGATCACTGGCACAACGCGAGCCGTCGCCACGACGCGGGCTTCGCGAGCGGCTACAACATGACCCAAAGGCAGCCCAACAACTCGCGCATGCACGCAGTACTGACGTTAAGACACTGGCGGCCGACTTTGGCCGCGGCATAGACCACATTCTCACTCGTGCTCAAGCCACACAACCTGCCCAGCGTTACGCCTGTACAGGCGAGCTGCATCGCGCTGCGCTTCGTTTCAAGGCGTCACTGCCCAATCCGGATCTGGCAGCTACCGCGTTCTGGCTGCGCGCGTGGCGGGTATACCCGGGCAGAATATGTGCGGCACTGCTGGGCACGTTGCTATGTGGCGTCGCGCTCGGCTCCGCACTGTGGCGCTAGCGCACAAAAAAAAGGCCGGCAGATGCCGGCCAAAATCGAGGAGCCCGGACTAGAGGCGGCGCGCGCTCATTCCGTGATGTACGCAGCCGCATTGTCGGAGGCGCGAAATTCTTCGCGTCTAGCCAGTATTACCCGATTCATATGTAAAGTGGTTCAGCGTCGGTCCATTTTCCTGAATATTACTAAGCACCGCGTATACCCCTCAGCCACGACCTGAAGCAGCGACAGAACACCCGCTTCATCCATTTTCCCCGCACCGCCCGAGCCGGACAGACCTGGAAAAGATTGCATAGTGAGCCCAAAGGAGCCCGCCCAAAGATCGCGATCCACATTCCGATTGGCTTCACTATTTCTATCTCGCTGCAATGTTCCAGGCTAAGCGCACAGCTTTTTAAGCAGAAAAATAGCGCAACGTCCTGACACCTCTCATCTGAGAGGCCCACCTCAACTTTATGCCTGCCTTATGTCAGAAAACCCGATCGCCCCTCGAATACCGGTTTAGGCACACGCCAAGTTCGAATAAAAGCACAAAAAAGGGGCCCTCAATGTGGCGACGCATCATCTCTCAGGTATCACGTCTTGGGCTCTTTTGGTTGCCACTGGCCACGCTGGCCGTGGTTTACGTGATGCGCCCCATCGATGCCGCGCAAGCGCTATTCGCTGCCGGATTTTTAATCACAGCCGGGCGTGTGACGCAACTTGTCACACGGCAAAACCAACGATCGCGGTGTCTGAGCACGTTCGTATCACCCAACGTCGCGCGCCTCGTGGCCCAGCGTGGGCCTGACTTTTTCAAGCAAGATTGCGACCGCGAAATCACCATCGTCTGCGCAGACGTACGCAATTTCACCCACTTCGCAGCGAACGTCGAATCCGCCCAGGTCATGCTTTTCCTGCGTGAATACTATGACGCGGTCGGTGCGGTGGTTGCCGCCTATGGCGGCACGATCAAAGACTACGCGGGTGATGGCATTCTGGTTTTGATGGGCGCACCGCGAGCAGTCGAAGACCATGCGGCACGCGGGCTGGACATGGCCGTCGACATGCGCGAGGCGGCACTCGAGGTCACGTCGCGCTGGTCAAGCGACACGCTGACGTTGGGCATCGGTGTCGGTGTTGCGAGCGGCATCGTGACCGTAGGCGTGGTCGGTGGCACGCAGCGCCGCGAATACGCTGCGGTCGGACCGGCGGTCAACCTGGCCGCCCGGCTGTGCAGCAAAGCGCATATGAGTGAGGTGCTTGTCGACGACGACACGCTGGTGCTCGCACGCGAGCAAAAATGCAACGTGCCCGCACAATCACGCACCGCGCTTAACCTCAAAGGATTCGAACAGGCGGTAAGCGTCACCTGTTGCTAGGCGCGGCCCAGGCGCCAGCGCGCGCTCAATCAAATTCGC
Source organism: uncultured Gammaproteobacteria bacterium (assembly GCA_964352435.1). Classification (GTDB taxonomy): domain Bacteria; phylum Pseudomonadota; class Gammaproteobacteria; order Steroidobacterales; family JBCCMA01; genus JBCCMA01. Next base: position 4,220 of record CAYGSQ010000155.1, read on the forward strand.
ACAATCCCCTTCTGAGTTGATATTCACGTATTAGACGGCTGGCCGCGGGCGAAACGGTCGCATGCATTGCAGTGCGCGACCGTTTATTGAACGCAGCGCCGTCCAAGACATACCGACCGACGAGATCCTCGCCGATCGAAAAACACAACGCTCGCAGCAACAACGCGTGCGCGAAATATCATTCAGGAGTGTATTCAAATGGATAAATCAACATGGTTCGCCACGGCCTCCATGGCCTTAGCGCTCTCATTCTCCACACCCGCCAGTGCGACCAACGCCTGTTCGAAAACCAGTCAACTAATGCGTTCGGCATGCTTCGCCGAAACACGCGACGATTTTCTGGTGGGAAAAGCCAAGTGCTTCAACGAAAAGGAAGTGCATGAGAAACGCGAGTGTATCGAGGAGGCACGCGAAGAATTTTATGATGCACGTGCGGGCTGCCACGACCAGTACGCCGCACGGGAGAATGTGTGCGAAGCCCTGGGCCAGGCACCCTACGATCCCAGTTTCGAAGAAGAAGATTTTGAAACCAGCCTCGAGAACCTCACCGTACCTAACCCTTACTACCCTTTGCAGGTGGGCTACACGTGGACCTATGGTGGTGACGAGGACATCATGATCGAGGTGCTTGATGAAACAAAACTCATCGACGACATCAACTGCTTTGTCGTGCGCGATGTTGTCTCCGAGGATGGCCTGCTGGTGGAAGACACCGACGACTGGTTTGCGGTCAATCGTCATGACGGCGGCATCTGGTACTGCGGCGAAGAAGTTAAAGATTACGAGTACTTCGAGGGCGACGAACCAAGCTTGCCAGAACTCACCGCGATCGACGGCTCATTTAAAGTCGAGCGCGATGGGGACCGGGCCGGCATCTTCTTCCCGGGACATCCGCAAACCGGCGTCGTCTACCGCCAGGAATTTTCGCTGGGCAATGCGGAAGACATTGGCGAGGTGGTCTCAATCAACTACAACTATGGTGACGACCCGCAGCTCGATGAGCTGGTACCGGAGGAGCTGGCCAGGTATCTGTGCCACAACGATTGCGTTGTCGTGGAGGAAGGCACGCCGATCGAGCCGGGTGTGTTTGAGCGCAAGTACTTCGCGCCGGGCATCGGCTTCTTCCTTGGTACCAACCCCCCGGAAGAGGAAGTCGTATTTCTGACCGGCTGCAGTTTCAATTCGGCGTGCAATTCGCTGCCGGTTGACGACTGAGCACACGGCGTGTTCCGGGCATCAAAGCCCATACGTGCAAGCGCAGAGCAGTGGGGGCGACCGCCAATACCGGCCGCCCTCCTGCGTCATGTCGACGCTGCGCAAGTCACGACCCAAAATTGATCGACCTTAAAGATGACGGTGGCTTCGCGGAGCGCTACCATCATGCTTCCTGTTTATCTTCATAACGCTAACCGGCAGCCGCCACTATGAAACTCACCGCCGAAATCAGCCTCTATCCGCTGGCTGATAATTACCTCGACATCGTCAAGGACTTCGTGCGTGCGCTGCGCAAGTATTCGGGCCTGACCATCATCACCAATGCGATGAGCACACAAGCATGCGGCGATTACGACGACGTCTTTCAGGCCGTCAGCGCCGAATTGCGGGCGAGCTATGAACGCAGCGGCAAGCAGGTTCTGGTCTGCAAATTCATTATTGGCGACCTGGACATCGCACAGCTGCCACAGTTTTGATGAGCGCTTGCGAGGCGCAGGCGCAATGCAGTCACTTTTTGCGCACTATTAAGTGGACAAAAGCGACCCGCGATGATGCCGCTTGAGCACTAGAGCCCCATCCATCGCACTACTCGGCGTGGCGAGCGGCCTGTCCCCATTCGGCATGGCCGTGATCGTGCCAGCCGTGCACACACTGTCGATCAAATTTGATGCCGACTACTCTGCCGTGCAGTTCGTCGTGTCCGCCTATTTATTTGGTCTGGCCGTCGCGCAACCGGTGATGGGCTACTTTTGCGACCGGTTTGGCCGTCGACCTGTCATGCTCGGCGGATTCGCCGTATTCGTGCTGGCAAGCTTACTGTGCGCGTTTGCCGACACGTTAAACCAGCTCATTTTGCTACGTTTTTTTCAGGCGGTCGGCGTCAGCGTCGGCACAGTTTGCAGCCGCGCCATCGTGCGCGATACACGGCAACAGGAGAGCGGCGCGCAGGCGATGTCGTATATCACCGCTGCGATGGGGATCGCACCCGTGCTTGCACCGGTACTGGGCGGGGCGCTAATCGTGTTCGGCGGGCAACGAGCGATCTTCCTGGTCACCGCCGCCATCGGCGCCGTGGTCCTTGTGGGTATGTTATTCAGCCTGCGGGAAACCCGTTCTGACGACACACTGCGCCCACGCTGGCGCGACTGGTTGCGCAGCTACGGCGAGCTGTTTTCATCCACCGGATTCATGGGCTACACGCTCATGTATGGCTTTGTTCAGGGTAGTTTCTTCTCATTTCTGGCGGTGGGCGCGACGGTGTTCGCCACCCAGTTTGGTTTACAGGCCGAATCGTTTGGGCTGTTGTGGGGCGCGCTGACGGTCACCTATGTCGTGGGCGCCATCGTGGGCGGGCGCGCGACCAATCGTTTTGGTTCGTGGCGGGTACTAACAGCGGGCATTGTTGCCACATTTTTTGTCGGCTGGCTGCTGCCACTGGTCAACATTCTCACCGATACATCGCTTGCGGGCATACTCATCCCACTGGGCATGTTGATGTGCGCATCGGGCGCAGTATCGCCCAATGCGATCGCGGGTGCAGTTTATCAGCACCCACGCATCGCCGGCACCAGCTCGGGCCTGTCGAGCGCACTGGCCATCACCGTCGGCGGCCTGTTCACCGTTGCCTCGGGCCTGATCTACAACGGCGACTTTGGCCGCATTGCGCTGTTGGTTGCGGGCGCCACTACGCTCACAGCAGCGTCGTGGTTTATGGTTAACGCAGCACGCAAGCAAACGGTAACAAAAAAATGAGGACACGCTTATGCCTACGGTTCTAATCACCGGCGCCTCATCCGGCATCGGCAAATCTCTGGCCTGGATTTTTGCCAAAGGCGACTTCGACGTTGTGCTGGCGGCGCGCAGCACCGACAAACTTGAGGCACTCGCACAAGAGCTGCAGGCGGCCTACCAAACCGCCCAGGCGGGCACCGTCAGCGCGCTGGCCG
>CAYGSQ010000156.1:0-6947 GCA_964352435.1 uncultured Gammaproteobacteria bacterium
GTACCAACCCTTGGGGTCCCAGCATTGCGAAAAACTGAAATCGTCGGTTAGCTTGCGGAAGGCCTGTGCGGCTTCCGGATACATCTTCAGTGTTTCGTAGGTGGTCGCTTGCACAAACTGGCAGGTACCCGCGTCGTTCAGTGCCCAGTACTCGTTTACTTTTTCCACCGGTGGGAAAACGGTCAAACCGGCGTTCATTCTGCGGCCTTGCTCGCCGTACAGTTCGACGCATTTTTGCGTGTAGGCAATTACGGCCGGATAGTTTTTCTCGTCCAGCGCTTCCCATGATTTGGTGGCCAGCGTTGACGAGGTGTAGTCAGAGTAGTCGAGTGTATGGGTGATGGACGCGACCTGATCCGGTGTAACGGTCGACGTGCCGCAGCCGGCGCCAAAAATGATGCTGCAAAAAATCAGGGTAATGATTCTCATGTCGTTGTCTTTGGGTCTCATGGTGTAAATGGAGCGGGCGAACGGGATCGAACCGTCATCTTTGGCTTGGGAAGCCAAGGTAATAACCATTATACGACGCCCGCTGTTAACTGCGCAGACGAGCATTATAGCGTGTTAGCTGACGTTGCGGGTGAGGGCCCGGTAGGCCGTGCGAACGTAATTGTCGACGCGCGCCGGCACCGGGCGGCTGGGCAGGTACGCACGCACAATGCCAAGGGGCACGCTAACGATGGCGTGCTGACACACCTCCAGATTCAGTCCGCTGCGGCGGGCGAAGCGCCGTAGCGCCTTGACCCCCTCGTCATTGATCGTGGCCATGGTTTGCTGCAACGGGGCAGGTGTCTTGGGCGACAGGAACTCGGATTGTCGGCAGCACGACAGGACGATTGCGCGTGACCGGTGTGCGCGGCAAAAGCGCGGCGTCGCTAGCGCGGCGTTCTCACCAGCGTCTTCCATATCTGCATTCAAGCTCAAGGTAAAGGCGTCCTGAAATGCGCTTACGGCGTCAATCCAGGTGGCGGCAAGCAGGCCTTCCCTTGATTGGTAGCGGTGGTAGAGCGAGCCGATGGAGGCGCCGGTTTCGGTCACCACGGACTGGAGCGTCACGGTGCCGGTGTCGCTCAATGCTTGCCCAACGGCGGCGAAAACCGCGGTTTCATTGATGGTTGATGCGCGTCCCATTGACGTTATCGCTGTAGCTTCTGAGTGGGCAACGATAACGCTTGACGCGTTCGAAGCCAATGTTCTATTCTAGAATAAATATTCTAATAGAGGCAAATCATGACTCTTCTGCTCGTCGCTGCCGCCGGTCTTGCCGGCGTCACACTTCTGGTTCACACCATCGCGGGCGGCCGCGCCGTGGTGGCGCCACTGTTGCGCGATCGGTCACTGCCCCCGGCGTCACGCTGGCTCAACTATTATTGTTGGCACCTGACTACGCTGCTAATCGGGTTCGTCGGCTGCGGCTTCGTCTGGCTGACAACCGCGCCACTGAATCCGGACCGCTGGAGCGTCCTGATCGCGCTGTGCGTTGTGACCTCGTCGTCCGCACTGTGGAGCATGGCGGTCGCGCGGCTCGGTGGGTTTAACCCGTTTCGCTTGCCGTCCACGTCGCTTTTTCTGGGCATCGCGGCCTGTGGCTGGATGGCCGTTTGGGCCGGACAGTAGACGTGCTCGCCGCCGCCGCACTTCTTCTGGTATTGGTTGCTGCCATGCATTCCTTGCTCGGCGGTCGCCGCCTGATCCGGCCCCTGCTTGCCATGGAGCACTTTCCTGTCATCTTGGGCAGTGTCGAGCGCAGCCGGCTCACGCTCTGGGTTGGCTGGCACATGTTGTCAATCACCTGGCTGGTGCTCGCAGGCCTGCTGGTGGTAATGCAGCTACAACCGGCTCAACGCAGCCCGGCGTTTCTCGCCGCCTGCGCCGGGTTGTTTGCGGTCTGTGGGTTGAGCGCTCTGATACTTTCACGCGGTCGCCATCTGTCATGGCTGTTCTTCCTGCCGATCAGCCTGTTGCTGGTCATCGACATCCTGCGTTAAGGCGACAATGGGCCGCGCAGCCTTTCATTGTGTTCAGGTTCTGTTATAGTCCGCCGCGTTCCGGTGCACTTCGGTCTGCACCGACCACTCCATCCGCGAAGCACTGCGGCCATTGGAGTCCTTCAATTTAAAGAGCCTGGACCGAACCAAGCGCGGCGTAAAGCTGTCCGCAGGTCAGGCGATTCCGGAGTTATTACATGAATTTTGATCAGCTCGGCCTATCGGCCGAATTGCTGCGTGCGATTGATGAAAAGGGTTATACAGAAGCAACCCCGATCCAGCAGCAAACCGTTCCCGTTATTTTGGATGGGCACGACGTGCTCGCCGGCGCCCAAACGGGTACCGGTAAAACCGCGGGCTTTGCACTGCCCATTTTGATGCATTTGCAAAATGCCCCAATGCCGTCAGGCAAGCGTCCCGTTCGCGCACTGGTGCTTGCACCCACACGTGAGCTGGCCGCGCAGGTATGTGAGAGCATCAACGACTACGGTCGTTTTCTGCCTTTCCGCGCGACGACTATTTTTGGCGGCGTGAGCATTCGTCCGCAAATCTCGACCTTGCGTAAAGGCGTCGACATTATCGTTGCAACGCCTGGGCGTCTGCTTGATCACCTGCAGCAGAGCACGGTGAATTTGTCGAAGGTTGAAATGCTGGTTCTGGATGAAGCCGATCGCATGCTCGACATGGGCTTTATTCGCGACATGCGCAAGATCTTCAAATACTTGCCCAAAAAGCGCCAAACACTGCTGTTTTCAGCGACGTTCTCCCGCGAGATTCGTGCGCTGTCATCAGACCTTCTCAACAACGCGCAGGAAATTCAGGTGGCCACGGCCAATAGCACGGCCGACCGTATTTCGCAGGAAGTGTACGCCGTCGACAAGCGGCGTAAACGCGAGTTGCTGTCGCACAAAATTGGCGCTGGCAACTGGCAGCAGGTGCTCGTATTTACGCGCACCAAGCACGGCGCCAACCGATTGGCCACACAGCTTACGGGCGATGGCATCAACTCGGCGGCCATTCACGGTAACAAGTCGCAGGGTGCGCGAACTAAAGCACTGGCCGACTTTAAAGCCGGACGTGTGCGCGTATTGGTGGCTACGGATATCGCGGCACGCGGTCTCGATATCGAGCGCTTGCCCTACGTCGTGAACTACGAATTGCCAAACGTGCCGGAGGACTACGTCCATCGCATCGGGCGCACGGCGCGTGCAGGCCAGGACGGCCACGCCGTGTCATTGGTGTGTATCGACGAGCACAAATTGCTGCGTGACATTGAAAAGCTCTTGAAGACCAAGCTCGAGCAGAAGGTTGTTCCCGGGTACGAGCCGGACCCAACCATCAAGGCATCGCCTCCCGCAAAACAAGCGCCACGTGGTGGCCGTTCGCGACCCGGTGGTGGCGCACGCTCCGGCAATCGTTCAGGTGGCGGTGGTGGTCGCGGTGGCAATAGTGGTGGCCGTTCCGGGAACGGCGGCCGCTCGGGCAGTGGCCGAGCGCCGCGCGCATCGCGCGGCTAAGTCTGCGGCAACACGTCGCCGCTATACGGCGGCGGCGTGTCGTTAATTGCATTCATGTCTTTCGGTCCGGATCAGGTCCGGCCAACGCGCCCCTGTGAGGCGCGCGCGATTCGTCAGTATCGTCATTGACTAGCCATAGTCGTGGCTGTCCAGCAGCAGGTTGCTCTCCGTGTTGGTCACGCCATCGACCAGCCGAATTTCACCGACCACATTATTAAACGCCGCCAGCGATTCGGTGCGCAGCTCCGCGATCAGGTCCCAGCGGCCGCTGGTATGGTGTACCGCCGTCACCGCCGGGTAGCCGCGCAGTGCATTAATGACTTTGCTTTCTTTCTTGGTCTCGGTCGCGATGCTCATCAGTGCCCGTACCGGGCTTTGCTCTGCGTCAGGTTTGAGTGTGACGGTGTAGTTGACGATCACGCCATCCCGTTCCAGTCGCTTCATACGGTTCTGCACGGTGGCCCGGGAAACCTCCAGGCGGCGCGCCAGATCGACCACAGAGGTACGTGCGTCCTTGCGTAAAATAGCAATGAGCAGACGGTCTGTTTCATCCAGTTTCATGGTTCGATTACACTAATGCTTATCATTTCGACAGCAATTTATATCATATTGTTAGTATTTTTGACGAAATGACGCATCATGTGGGCTATTTTGTAGCGCTGCTTGTCCGTAGCATGGCCTCCAATTCGAACCCATCAGGAGCCTGCCATGACCAAATTCATCGATGTCCCCACCCTCGGCCAGCTGGTCGGGCAGGTCGGCGTAATGGAGTTTCTGGCCGGCATGACCGATACACTGCGTGAGGACTTCAAACGCTGGCCGCAGTTCGACAAATCACCGCGCGCCGCGAGTCACAGTGACGTCGGCGTGATTGAGTTGATGCCGGTCGCCGACGAAACACAGTACGCCTTCAAGTACGTCAATGGTCATCCGGGCAACACCGCGCTGGGTATGTCGACCGTGATGGCCTTTGGTGCATTGGCGGAAGTCAGCACCGGCTACCCGCTGCTGCTGTCGGAACTCACGCTCACCACGGCCTTCCGCACAGCCGCGACATCCGTGCTTGCCGCCAAAGCACTGGCACGGCCAGATTCACGTGTTATGGCGCTGATCGGTTGCGGCGCCCAGAGTGAATTTCAGGCACTGGCCTTTCACGATCAGCTGGGTATCGACACCCTTCGCGTGTATGACGTGGATCGCGATGCCATGCGTAAACTGGCGCACAACCTGGCCATGTACGAAGGCCTGACCGTTGAACTTGCGACCAGCACCGCTGCAGCCGTGCGCGGTGCCGATATCGTGACCACCGCAACGGCCGACAAAGCGTGGGCCACCATCATCACGCCTGACATGATTGAACCGGGTATGCACATCAACAGCATTGGTGGTGACTGCCCGGGTAAGACCGAGCTGCACGCTGACGTGCTGCGTGCTGGCAAAATATTCGTCGAGTACGAGCCGCAAACGCGTGTGGAAGGCGACATTCAGCAGCTCCCCGCCGACCATCCGGTGCATGCCCTGTGGCGCGTGTTGACGGAAGATATCCAGGGGCGCGAGAGTGCGCAGCAAATCACAATTTTTGATTCAGTCGGATTTGCGCTGGAAGATTTTTCAGCGTTGCGCTACCTGTACGCGAAAGCTACAGAGTTGGGACTGGGTACCAGTATCGAGCTGATTCCGGAACTTGCTGATCCAAAAGACCTGTTCCGCCTGACGCTTGATGCTACGCCGACGAAACACGTCTCGGCTGCAGCCTGAGGACGCGAATCATGAGCAATACGCGCAAGCCCATCAAAATCATTGGCGTACCGCTGGACCTCGGCGCGTCGCACCGTGGAACGGACGGAGGGCCGTCCTCTGTGCGCATTGCCGGCCTGAGCGCCAGCCTGCGAAGACTCGGATACGAGGTCGAGCGCGAGAGCGATATTTTCGTGCCCGCAATGGAGACGCGGGTGAGCGAGCGCACTGACGCACGCTTTCGCGACGAGATCCTTGCTGTGTGCCAGACGCTGTGCGAAGACACCGACACCGCGCTCAAGAACGGTTTTACGCCGCTCGTTATTGGCGGCGACCATTCGATTGCGATGGGGACCGTATCGGGTGTCGCCGCGCACTATGCGCGCAAGCAGCAGGACATCGGTTTGATCTGGTTCGACGCCCACGGCGATATGAATCTGCCGGGCATTTCGCCATCGGGCAATGTGCACGGTATGCCGCTGGCTCATCTGCTTGGTCGTGGTGATCATGAGCTGGCCGGTATCGGCGGTTTGTGCCCCACCGTCAAACCGGAAAACGTCGTGCTGATTGGTATTCGCGATATCGATGATGGAGAACGCAAGATCATCCGGGAGTCGGGTATTACGACGTTTACCATGCGCGATATCGATGAGCTCGGCATGACGGAAGTTTGCCGTCGGTCGCTCGAGGTTGTGACCACCGATACCGTTGGGTTCCACGTCAGTTTTGATGTCGACGGCTGTGACCCGTCGGTCATCCCTGGGTCGGGTACGCTGGTGCCGGGCGGCGTCAGTTTTCGCGAGGCCCATCAGTTGCTGGAAAACTGCGCGGACACGAAGAAAATGCTGTCGATGGAAGTGGTCGAATTGAACCCATTTCTGGATCAGGGCAATGTCTCGGCGGAGCGCGCGGTCATGCTCATTCAAAGTGCGTTTGGACGCAGTATTCTGTAGGGCCTAAGCGTCCAGTTCCTGTAACGCGACAACGATGCCGTCTGCGCCGGTGTGCGCACCCAGGGCAGAGCCTACGCGGCAAAAATAACTGGATTCGATGCCGGTGATCTGCGTGCACAGCGTGTCGTAGATACGCCGTGCATCGTCGCGGCAATTGGTGTGCCCCACAGACAGCCGGTAGCGCTTGCCCGTCTGCGCGCGACGCGCAACGAAACGGATAAATTTTTCGAGAACATTGCGCCGTCCCCATAGCATCCCCACGGATCCGAGTCGGCCTTCACCGTGAATGCCAAGTACCGGTGTCAGGCGCAAAAAATCGACCATGCGTTTGAGTGAGCGCTTGACACGCCCGCCACGTACGGCTGTTTCCAGATCGCGCACCAGCGCGTAGATCGGCGTTTTGGCGCGGACCTCTTGCAGGGCTTTTAGAATGTCCTGCGCGGGCACGCCGTCGCGCGCCGCCTGCGCCGCATGCATAGCGATGAGCCCCTGGCCAACGGAGACACTGTAAGAATCGAAAACGTGAACGCGATCGGCCGCGCCGCTGCGTTGTGCTGCCGATTGGGCTGACTGAAACGTCCCGCTTGCCGCCCCGGTTAAACTTATGCATATGACCGATTCATAGTGGCTCGCCAGAAATTGAAATTCGCGGCGAAAATCACCGGGTGGCGGTTGCGATGTCTTGGCGGGTGTCTTGCTGCTAGCAAGCTTGCGATAAAAGTCATCGGCCGTGATGGTCACTTTATCAAGAT
>CAYGSQ010000156.1:6957-7350 GCA_964352435.1 uncultured Gammaproteobacteria bacterium
CATGTGAATGCCGAGTTGGTCGAGTTCTTCGTCGGGCAGGTCGCCGGCCGAATCCATGACGATGACGGTCTTCTGCGTGTGCGCCTGCGTTTCGTTTTGCTGGCGCTGCATGTCGTCGGCTTTGTTGGCTGATACGACGCCAAAATTGGCCGCGAGGTCGAACACCTGTTGCGGGTTGTTTACATGAATGTGTACGCGAGTTTTGCTGTGTGTGCCTGCGAGCACCAGCGATCCGCCCAGTGTCATAAGGGATTCTTTGAGTTCACGCCGATCAATGTTCTGGCCGGTCACCATGCACTCGGTGCAGTAGCGGTAGTCCAGGTCGATTTCGGCGCCGGCGCGCGCATCGGCGCCGGTTTCGAGTACGGGTTCGAGCAGGGCTTCGTCCAGATC
>CAYGSQ010000157.1:0-7338 GCA_964352435.1 uncultured Gammaproteobacteria bacterium
GTTAATATCCGCGTCGCAGGCGTTGCCGTAACCATCTCCATCGCTGTCGGTTTGATCGGGGTTTGAGACGCCGATGCAGTTATCGAAACAGCCGAGCAGCTTGTCTTCGTCATCGTCGTCTGTACAGTCAAATGCCGAAACGTCAACGTTATCGACTTGCGCGTAGAGCGCCGTCACTGAACCAAAACCGAAACAGACATAGCCTTCGGGTTCGCCGTCAAGAAAAGACAGATCAACAAATATCTCTTGTCCATTCGGGACGCCGAAGTCACCGACCGATTCTGGTGCGTCATATACCACCTCGTAACCACCAATCGTATTGTCATCTGGCGGTTCTATGCCCGCAAATACCGAGAAAAAATCGCCCGACGTTTGCTGCCCCAATTGGACGTTAAGCTGAAACGTCAGGTTGGAGCCCAAGGATTGTGAAAAATCGATCGCATCCAGGCAGAAAAAGGACACAATACTGGCGCCGCCTGCGGCGGTAGCGTCAAGACATGCCGCTTCGCCGAGCCCGCCCGTGTAGTTGCCGGGCGGCAGTTGCCCTGTGCCACACACACCATCGTCCGTGGTACCCCATGGGACAGGATCGCCAAGTTCGAACGTTGAGATACCCAGATCTCCCAGATTGCCTTCGACGCCCGGGTCGAAATCATCGTAACTCAGTGTCAGGTCTTCAACTTCACACACGCTTGGTGTTGGATCCCCAATTTGCTTCGCGACTCTCAAATTGTCGATCTGAAATATCGTTGGCACTTCCGTCTGGAAAAACGTCTGCGAGGTAATGATCAATTCGTGCGTATTACCATCGTTGTAAGGACCACCCGGCGCGATCTCAAGATCGATTAGCTGCTTTTCATAGCTCGATTGGCCGCACAGGGCATGGTCGCCGCGCGCTTCGAAAATAAGCTCGTTATCCATAATGACGCGCAACACGTCTACGTCAGTGCCACAAACCGGCATCAGCAGGTCAAAATCCAGCCAGCGTGCCTCTTCATCAATAAACACGTTTTGTGTGATAAAGGTTTCATCGCGACCAAAAAGCGCTCCAAAGCGTGCCCAAAAGGCGCCCTGCCGCGCGCCAAACTCGGCAACGTCAGGACATTCATCGACACTGCAGATGACCAGATCTTCGTTGCCCGATGAACTTTCGTTCCAGGCTCCGGTGAAGGGGCCTTCTTCGAAATTACCGTTTTCGAGGAGGTTTACGCCCAATGGTAGATACGGTGCCGAACACTCGAAGTTGTTCTCGATGATGCAAAACTCGGAGCAACCATCCCCGGTGACGGTATTGCCGTCGTCGCAATTCTCATTGGGTCCGATCAGGCCATCGCCGCAACTGAAGCCTCCTGCCAGTGCACTCGTCGCCAACCACGGGAGCACTGCCGCGACCATACAGGCCCATACACGCCCTCTTAATACTTTTTGTCCATTCATGTTCTTAAACTCCTGTGTGTCCGTTAGTGCTCAGGCAATGTCATTGCCTGCAGCAATTCTTCGTACCGGTCTCTTTCGTTGGCCCTGCCCAATTTGGAATACAAATCGATAAGACGCTGCGTCGCGCTGCGCGCGTATTCCGATTGGTCGCCCCGATTCGCGCGAATTACTTCCAGCGTACTGACCATAAGTGACTCTGCGTCCTGGAATTCGCCACGTGATGCGAGACAGCCACCCCAAACGCTCTTGGCCATCGCCAGTCGCCAGTGATCGGGCTTAAGTGCTGTGGTCAACACGGTCAAAGCGTCGGCAATATGTTTGCAACTTTCTTCGGCGTGGCCGGTTTCAGCAAGGTGCTCTGCCAGATTCACTTGCGTTATCGCTGTGTTGGGATGTTCATCGCCTTGAACGGCGCGCCGCACGTTCAACGATTCAACGTACGCCGCCAGCGCCCCGTCGGCGTCGCCTTTTGCACGCAACAAGCCGGCCAGGTTGTTAAGACTCGTTGCTACTGCCGCACTCGGGTAGCCCTGAGTTTTGCGTATTTCCAGGGACCGGCGGTAGAGCCGCTCTGCCTCATCCAACTTGCCACTCCGCAACAGCGTAGACGCCAAATTATTGAGCGTGGTACTGATACGCGGATTATCCTCTTTAAACAATTGCTCGCGCATTGTCAGTGCGCGTCGATACACAATTTCCGCTTCTTGCACCTTAGTCTGCTTCGCCAGAACGGCGCCCAGGTTATTCAGCGTTGTTGCAATAGACGGGTGCAGGTCCCCATACAGTTTGAGTTTTATTTCCAAAGCTGAACGGTGTGCAACTTCGGCATCGACCAGGCGACTGGTGAGGCTGTAGAGTACGGCACGCGCGTTCAGGGCGGTTGCCAGCGCTTCAAGTACCGCCGGACTTTCCTCAAGCTGGTGCAGCAACGATATGCTCATGCCAAGTCGCGCGTCAGCTTCTTCGTAATCGCCGGCAGCTCGTGCCACCATGCCAAGATCACTGTGGCTTTGCGCAATCGCGAGCAAATTACCGGGGCCTCGACCGGTGCGAATGTGTAGCGCTCGGCGATGTGCCGCCAGCGCACCGTCCAGATCGTCTGTTGCACGACGTGCTTCGCCCAAAGCGGCCAGAATATTCGCCATTTCAGGCGTATCGCCCTGCTCCATTCGCTCGCGCTGTGCCAACGCCAGCTCCAGCGGTGGGATGGCCTTGTCGTAGGCCGCAAGATTCGAGAACAAGGATCCCAGCGTAAATAGCAATCGTGCCTGTACTTCCGGTTCATCCCCAAGGGACTCTGTAATCCGCTGAGTATTGGCATCGAGCACGTCGATTACGCGTACATCCTCTCCTTTCGCCACCGACGGGTCTTCGCGCTCGAAAATATCCGTAAACACATCCACAACACGATACGCGGTGCGTTCGTTTTGCTGCGCGATACGTTCCGCCTTGGTCGCCCGAATCAAACCAATCGACGCCATGGCTATGCCGGCGACCAAGGCCACAAACACGACACTCGCGACCGCCACGACGCGCCGATTGCGCCGAACAAATTGCCCCAGCACATAGGATTTGCTCGGAGGGCGGGCGAGCACCGGACGGTGCTCCAGATAGTTACGCACGTCCGCTTTAAGCTCGTAGATGGACTGGTAGCGGCGAGTGCGCTCCTTCTCCATCGCCTTGAGTACAACCCAGTCAAGCGAACTGGCCAGTGTTGACCGCAACGTGCTGTGATCCGTATTGCGGTCACGCGCCGATTGATCACGCATGTCGCCCAATTGGGTAAGACGTGCACTGGGCCGAGGCGTGACGCCTTCACGTACAAGTTCTCGCATTTGTGCTGGCGTGTGGTCGCGCGTGTCGTGCGGCAGTACACCGACCAACAGCTGATACAACACGACGCCCATCGAATAGACATCGGTGCGCGTGTCGATGTCCTGCGCCCTGGCCGTGGCCTGCTCGGGGCTCATGTAGCCCGGTGTACCCACCAATTGACCCAGTTGGGTCACCAACGGATCGTCCGACAACGTCGCATCAACCGCTTTGGCAATACCAAAGTCGATGACTTTTACCTGCGGATTTCCGTCGTGCTCGGCCACCAGAATGTTGGAGGGCTTAAGGTCGCGGTGCACGACGCCTTTTTGATGTGCGTGCGCAATCGCATCACACACGCTGATGAACAATGCCAACCGGTCCGGCACGGTCATTTGCCGTTCATCACAATAGTCGGTCAGCGGAACACCGTGCACCAGTTCCATGACGAAATACGGCCGCCCCTTATCCGAGGTCCCTGCATCGAAAATCTGTGCAATGTTGGGGTGGTCCATGACTGCGAGCGCCTGACGCTCGGACTCGAAACGCGCGATGACCTCGCGCGTGTCCATGCCGGGTCGGATTACCTTTAGCGCGACGTGTCGACGAACAGGCTCGGACTGTTCGGCTTCGTAAACGACGCTCATACCGCCCTCGCCAATCTCCTTGATGACGCGGTACGGCCCGAGTTGCGTCGGCGGCGGTTCCTGAGATTGTAGAATGCCGATACTGGCATCCTTGGCACCGCGCTCGACGATATTGGTCAAACTGGCTGCGTTGGTTTCACCGCCCTGGTCAAGCATGGACAGAACACGCTGACGCACAACTTCGTCGTCGCCACACATAGACGCAAGCACGCGGTCGCGCTCCGGCAAGGCCAGATCACAGACGCGAAAAAAAATCTCGGAAACGCGTTTTTGTTGTTCGTCCGCCATGTGCCAGTTATTTTTGTACCCAACGGCGTCAGGGCAAACAGTTGTTTGTTCTAATTATTATTGTGGCGCCCCACCGCCACAATCAAGAATAGTCCATGGCATGGACGCGCACCACCGGGCGCCCTCATCGGCTTGGGATGCATTTCCCAAACCAATGTGGAACCGCTTGATGCGGCGTTTTACGGCAACGCGTTGGGTTAAGTAACACCACAGCGCACGAACGGAAAAACGTTCGTGCGCGCAGTTTTCTCAGGCTTTGAGCTGCTCGCCAACCGGTAATCGACGAATACGCTTGCCGGTGGCAGCGAACAGCGCATTGGCGACGGCCGGGGCCACGGGCGGTGTACCGGGCTCGCCAACACCCGTGGGCGCTTCGTTCGACATCACAATGTGAACCTCGATCATGGGCATTTCGTTGATACGCAGCGGCCGATACTGATGGAAATTTTCCTCCACGACAGCGCCCTCGTTCAGCGTGATCTGCTCGCGCAACAACGCGGACAAGCCGTAGCCAATGCCGCCTTCCATTTGCGCCACGACAACGTCGGGGTTGACCGCGATACCGCAGTCGACGGCACAGACAATACGATCGACCGAAAACTCGCCATCATCGGCAACGGTCACTTCTGCGACCTGTGCAACAAACGAACCGAACGACTCATGTACGGCAACACCGCGTGCCCGACCGGTCGGCAGCGGCGTATCCCAGCCCGCCTTTTTAGCGGCCGTCTCCAGCACGGCGAGGTGGCGTGGGTGATTTTTCAATAGACGACGACGCATCGCGACCGGATCTTCGCCAGACTCATGCGCAATCTCGTCGAGGAATGATTCGGTGACAAAACCGTTGTGCGTGTGGCCAACGGAGCGCCACCACAGGGTCGGCACACCGTTCGCGACCAGCGTTTGCTCAACACGAACGTGCTGGATGTCATAGGGTAGTCCGCGCGCGCCTTCTACCGCGCCGCCGTCCACACCGTCTTGAATCAAGCCTTCAAACGGCGTGCCCTGCATGAACGACTGAAGCGCCATGCGATGACGCCATGCGGTCAGTTTGCCGTCGTCACCGATGGCCGCATCCAGTTGATGCACGCTCATCGGGCGATAGCGACCGCCACGCATATCGTTCTCCCGCGACCATTGGAGCTTGATTGGTGCACGCCCCTTGATCGCCACGGCGATTTCCGCTGCTTCGCGAACAAAATCACTGTCAGGTACCGCACGACGGCCGAAACTGCCGCCGGCATACAGCGTATTGATGTTGATCTGAGGCGGCGTCAGTCCGGTAACTTGCGCTACCGTCCCTTGATCGAGCGTGGGCATTTGGGAACCGGTCCACACGTCACACCGGTCGGCGCCCAGTTCAATGACGCAGTTCATTGGCTCCATCGTTGCATGGGCCAGAAACGGCATTTCGTAACGGGCGCTGACGGCACCACTTGCCTTGTCGAACGCGGCGTTGGCATCGCCATCATTGCGCGCAATCGTGCCCGTTCCCTTATCGACAATAGCGCGATACTCGCTGAACATCTGCTCGGAACTGCGCAGCTCGGCATCGGCCAGGTCCCACTGCACATTTAGTGCCTGACGTCCTTTGGTCGCGCTGTGATAGCTGTCAGCAACAACGGCAACGCCACGCGAAATCTCAACCACATCGGTGACACCCGGCACTGCTTTCGCAGCGGTGTCATCCACCGACGCGACACGCGCGCCAAATTTGGGCGGGTGCAGCATCACCGCGATGAGCATGCCGGGGCGCACGACATCGGCCGTGTACAGTGCACTGCCGTCGGTCTTGGACGGTGAATCCATACGCGGTACACGCGTACCGATCAGCGTGAACTGGGATGGATCCTTGAGCGTCGGCGACTCAGGAGGCGCGATGCTGGCCGCTGCGGCCGCCATCTCGCCAAACGTGGCATGTTTGTTCTGCCCCGCGTGACTCAATACGCCGTCAGCGACATTGATTTCATTCGCCGGCACCGACCATGCATCGGCCGCAGCCTGTTGCAACATAGCCTTCGCCGCTGCGCCCGCGGTACGCATCTGTTGCCATGAGTTAGCAATAGACGTTGATCCGCCGGTTCCCTGAAGCCCGAAAAACAGATTGAAATACGCCTCACCCGCGGGCGCGAATTCGCTGCGCATTTGCGCCCAACTCGCGCCCATTTCTTCTGCGACGATGGTCGGCAAACCGGTTGTGACGCCTTGCCCCTTGTCCAGATGTTTGACGATCACCGTCACGGTGTTGTCACTGCCAACACGCACAAAAGCGTTGAGGTTGGATACGGAGACGGGTTGCGGCGCCGGGATATCAGACGACTCCGTCGACGTGCTCTGCACGCCCGTATCGCAGCCAATGAGAAAACCCGCACCAGCAAGACTGCTGACGCGCAGAAAATCGCGACGACTGTGCGCGGCTACGACAGGTTTGATAAATTTCAACATACTCAACTCTCCATCGTTTCGGCAGCACGGTGAATCGCCGCCCGAATGCGGTGATAGGTCGCGCAGCGACACAGGTTGCCACTCATGGCGGTGTCGATGTCGTCATCGGTCGGTGACGCATTGCGGCTCAACAAAGCGGTTGCTGACATCATTTGGCCCGACTGGCAGTAACCGCATTGCACGACGTCAAGCTCACGCCACGCGTCACGAATCGCTTTGGCGGCTTTGCCATTGCCACCTTCGATGGTATCGACCCGCCGATTGGCGGCCGCGGCCACCGGCAGTACGCAGGTACGTGTTGCCTCGCCGTCCAGATGTACCGTGCAGGCGCCACACTGGGCAATGCCGCAGCCAAATTTTGTCCCGGTGAGTCCAAGATCCTCGCGTAAAACCCACAGAAGGGGTTTGTCCTGAGGCACATCCAGCGTGCGTTCTTCACCGTTGACCGTGATTGTTATCGACATAGCTTGCGAACCCCTCCCCGCAGGTTACGGGCACAGATTGAAAATCGAATGATGCGGCCGCCATTATAGCGCGACGAGCGGCACGATATTAAGTCGGATCGGCGTCGCCGGTTGGCAGCACAATACTCACGCGCAGACCGCCGCCACGCCGGTTGCTAAGGCTCAGGCGTCCGCCGTGCGCTTCGATGATTTCGCGGCACAGAGGCAGGCCCAGCCCCGTTCCCGTTTGTTTCGTGGAGTAAAAC
>CAYGSQ010000158.1:0-7331 GCA_964352435.1 uncultured Gammaproteobacteria bacterium
CCCAGAACCTCGGTAGCATTCAGGCCGCCGTTCAGGGCATCATCCCAATTCAAGCGGACGGCAGTGACGGCAACCTGCGTTTTTCAGGCGATACCGGCTCACGTCTGACCGACAGCAAGATTTTCCGTTTGGGTACTGACTGGCAGCGCAATCGTTGGTCTGGCCGCGTAGAGTTATCGACGTCATCGTCGGACACCAACACGCCCAGCTTTAACACGACGCTGAACTTCATCAACCCGAACGCCGCAACCAACTCGTCAAATGAGAACGGCACGCCCTTCATTTACGATTTGACCGGCGGCTCACTCGCGTTCGGTATCGCACAAGATGCTGCAGGCGGCCCAACGACGGCGCAGTTGCTTGATCCAGCAAACATCATGCTGCGCGACGTTCAACTTTCTGCAAGCATCGCAGAGAACAGTGAAGACGCTTTCCGCACTGACTTTAAATACGACATGGATTGGAAAGCCATCACGTCGGTTGATTTTGGTCTGCGTTACAACAAGACCACGAGTCTTCGCGATCAACGCACCTCGAGCACCGGCCTGAGAAACTTTATCGACAGCCCAACGGGTGACCTGTTTGCGAGCGTTCTCACGCCGGGCCCAACGAACTTTAACGACGCCGATGGCAGATCACTGTACGTACGTGATTTTCTGACCATTGATCCAGAGCGTGTCGCGTCTGATCCAGACGGTGTGTTGGCCGTACTCAACGCAGCAATTGTTGCGAACAACGCCATCACGGGCTCTGATCGCGGCCCGATCAGCTCGCCAACATCGTCAACCAGCGCATTCTTCGATATCGAAGAAGAGACCACCGCTCTGTATGCACAAGCGAACTTCGAGCACGGCATCTTCCGCGGCAACTTCGGCCTGCGCTATTTGGATACCGACCTGACGTCGAACGCCAACGCTGAACTCAACGGTGTCGTATCACCCACTTCGTCGAAGAGCGGCTACAGCTTCGTATTGCCACGTATCAATATCGTTGCCGACGTACGCGACGATGTCGTGCTGCGCGCAAGCTGGGGCAAGGACATCCGACGTCCTGACTTCGATGATCTGTCATCGGCATTTACGTTCAGCACCAGCCCGAACCCTGCCGTCAACCTCGGCAACCCTGGTTTGGAGCCTGAAGAGGTCGACTCATTTGACCTGTCTGCCGAGTGGTATTTCGCACCATCAGCGGTCGTGAGTATTGGCTACTTCAGTAAAACGCGTCAGAGCGTGTTTTCAGTGAATGACGAAAGCCCAATTGAAGATCCTGTCACCGGCTTCCGTGACATCACCGACCCATGCGAGCAAGGCGGTATCTTTAACCCCATCGCAGACATCAACGTGTTCGGTCCTGATGTGGGCGTTGGCGTTTGTGTTCCATCAACCCAAATCATCAACGGCGCCGGCGAAACGACGCAAAAAGGTATCGAGCTGGCCTTCCAGTACGATCTTTCAGGCTTCGAAGATCGCCTCGGTTGGGCATCGGGTTTCGGCATTTTCGCCAACTACACGAAGCAGGACTTCTCGGGTAGCGACGAGTTCTTTGGTGCAACCAGCCGCGCTGCGACCGTGTTCGCCGCCAACGGAGCAACGGACGTTAGCCTGCGCCAGGGCAATACCGACCTGTCTGAAAACGCTTACAACATCACGCTGTACTACGAAAAATATGGCCTGTCAGCCAGAACGCGCTACACGTGGCGCGAAGCGTATCGCTCACAGGATTTCGGCAGCACGTCCAGTCGTCCCTGGGGCTTCCCGGTTGTTCAGGAAGATCGCGGCCAGCTCAATGCCAGCCTCAGTTATGCTGTGAACGACAAACTGAACCTCGGACTTGAAGCCGTCAACATCACCGAGTCCGATGTTGAGCAGTCTTGCGTTAACGAAGGCGCGCTGTTGTGCTTCCAGGGTCTTACGGATCGCCGTATCACCTTCGGTGCCAGCTACCGCTACAAATAAGCGTAAGCTAAACAGCAAACCGGCACGCCATGGATAGTGGCGCCCCGGTTTACGAAAAGGCCTCAGCTTTTGCTGGGGCCTTTTTTATTGCTCCGATTCCACGACGGCCGACGGCTCGTCTGCCAGGACAACGCGATTGCGACCCTGCGCTTTGCCGCGATAAAGAGCCTCATCGGCGGTGTGCAGCAGTTCATCTGCGGATGTAACGCTGGTACCGGCGTGGCAAGCGACGCCAACGGTCACGGTGACAACTTCCGCGCTCTGCGAATGGTAGCGAATGTCCAGGTCGGCAACGCAAAGCCGAATACGCTCCGCCGCCTGCGCGGCCTCGCGCGTCGTCGTGTGCGGCAATATAACGATAAACTCTTCGCCGCCCCAGCGACCAATGGCATCACCGCCAACACGCAGCCCATCGGCTATCGCCCTGGCGATGCGGGCAAGCGCTTCATCACCGGCCAAATGGCCACTCATGTCATTCATTTGCTTGAAGTGATCAACATCGAGTATCAGCAACGCAAGCGGCGAGTTGTTGCGTTGTGCACGAGCGACTTCGGCGTGCAGCAAGGACACAATGGCACGCCGATTGGCGACCCCGGTCAGCGCATCGGTCAGGGCCAATTGTTGTAATTGATGGGTCAGCGTTTCGCTGCGCATGGTGTTGTAGGTGGCGAGTTTCGTCGACATCAAAGAGGAAAGCGCGACCCAGGCGCCACGCATCAAGTCGAATTGCGGACTGGCAAAAGCCGATTGAGGAAACACATGGCCACCAAGCTCGAGACCTGTAAGTGTTGCCAATCCAATCAAGATGAAAGCCAGAACAATCCAGGCAGCCCGTCTGGACATGACCGTGGCGGCGATCACGGGAACAATTGGCACCGCAATCAGAAGCGGCGCTTCAAGACCACCGCGCATGTAGGCCACTACAAACAAGGCGGCGAGCCAGGATGCAATCAGGCAACTGGCGCTCACGACCACCGGCATCCGGCTACGAGCAAGCGCAATACTGACAGCGCAAACGCCAAGCCCGATCAGCGCTGCGATCAGTGTCGAGGTGGGCAAAGGCGCCACGCGCAATGCCATAACAATCGCGACCAGTCCCACCGCAATCAACATGGCCGCTGTCTGCTGCACAAGCACGCGCTTGGTCCGATCGAGACTGGCAGAAACCCGAATTTCCTTTTCAGGTGTGCCCGTGGTCGCTTGAAGGACACGCAATCCATTGTGCTTCATCGGCACGAACTCCCTTGACCCTTTTTGCAACGCTCGCCATCTATGATGCGCTGAAACGTCTTATAGTTCACGTTTCCAGAAACACATTTACATGGCCGTCTTTTGGTTCGGGGTTAGTTACCAATAAAATCGTGAGTGTGCACGCAGACACAAGTCTGGCGAACTGACCCACGACGGTGCAGCGCACTTACCTGTATTGGAATTGTTCTACGTTTGTCGGGTCGACCGCCAAGACATGGCGCGACACATTAACGGCGGATAGACTTGAGCGCATGAATGACACCACGCAACTCAGCCAGCCCTTTCATACGGCCAGCGTAGGAGTAGCCGGGTCGCACGCGCTTGTCGTTTTTTTCCTCACGCATGGCATGCCCATGGTCGGGACGCATTGGAATCGTGCGCTGCATTTGCGGTAACTCCCGTCGCTGCTCTTCCGCGTCAAGCAAGGCGGTGACGATTCCCACGATGTCATTGTCGCCATCCAGATGATCCGATTCATAGAATGAGCCGTCGCTCTCACGCTTGATGTTGCGCAAGTGCACGAAATGAATACGATCATGAAATTCGCGAATCATGGCGACCAGATCGTTGTCGCCGCGCGCCCCATACGAACCGGCGCACATGGTGAGACCGTTCGCCGGACTCGGCACCGCATCGAGCAGTGCACGTGCATCGTCGGCGGTGGAGACCACGCGCGGTAAACCGAACAGGGAAAACGGTGGATCATCCGGATGGATGGCCATGACCACACGAGCCTCCTCGGCCACCGGGATAATCTCGTGTAAAAATGCAATCAGATTTGCGCGATAGCCTTCGTTGCCGATCCTGATGAACTGATCAATGGCGGCACGAATGCCCTCGCGTTGGTAGCTCCCCTCTCCACCCGGTAAGCCTGCAATGATATTTTTTTCCAGCCCCGCCCGCTCCCGGTCCGTCATGGCATCGTAGCGTTCGGTCGCGCGCGCAATGACCGCATCGCTGTAACTGTCTTGCGCGCCGTCGCGCTGCAAAACAAACAGGTCGTAGGCGGCGAAGTCGGTCATCTCGAAGCGCAGCGCATGAGACTTGTTGGGCAGCTCGTAGGTCAGGTTCGTGCGCGTCCAGTCCACGACCGGCATGAAGTTGTAGCAAATTCGACAGACGCCGGCGGCGCCGAGATTGCGGATGCTTTGCTTGTAGTTGTCCAGATAGCGACGGAACTCGCCAGAGCGTGTCTTGATGTCGTTGTGCAGCGGTACAGACTCGACCACAGACCAGACAAGACCCGCGGCCTCAATCAGACGCTTGCGCTCCAAAATATCGGCAGCGGGCCACAGCTCGCCTGTGGGCACATGATCGAGTGCCGTGACAACACCGGTCGCGCCAGCTTGTCGAATTTGCTCGAGCGTAACGGTGTCGTTCGGGCCAAACCAACGCCAGGTCTCTTCCATCGCAGTGCAACCTCAATCTGATGTTTTATCTAACAAATTTCGCAGTTCAGCTTACCAAGTCTGGTACTCTGTTGCGCTATGTTTGAACGATTTTCCAAGACCTTGGCACTGTTTCTACCCGGCATTTTCCTGCTGGGTTTCAACATCGGCACCGGCAGTGTTACGGCGATGGCCAAGGCGGGGGCGACTTACGGGATGTCGCTGTTGTGGACCATCGTAGCATCGTGCCTGGCGACGTTTTTTATGATCAATGCCTACGGCCGCTACACACTGGTCACCGGCGAAACGGCGTTGCAGGCATTTCGTCGGCACATTCATCCAGCGGTGGGGCTGTTCTTTATTGTTGCCCTGACCGCCGGCGTTAGCGGCAGCGTCATGGGCGTGATGGGCATCGTTGCCGAGGTGAGCTCGGCGTGGTCCGAGACGATCGTTGACGGTGGCGTTGCACCGATCTGGTTCGCCGCACTGTTTGTCGCGCTGGTCTATTTTATTTTCTGGAACGGCCGGACAGAGTTCTTCGCCCGCAGCCTCGCGGTCGTGGTCGCCATCATGTCGGCCTGTTTTGTGATGAATTTCTTTATCCTGATGCCGCCGCCCGTCGAGATCGCAAAAGGCCTGGTGCCGTCGCTGCCGGACGTTCCGCTGGCGGAGGGCCGCGGGCCATTTCTCGTTATTGCATCGATGGTAGGCACGACCGTGTTCTCGGGGCTGTTTATTATTCGCACCACGTTGGTCAAGGAAGCGGGCTGGACAATTGCCGATGCGCCAAAGCAGCGTAACGACGCAATTTTGGCCGTCGTGATGATGTTCGTGATCAGTGCGTCGATCATGGCGGCGGCGGCCGGCACCTTATACACGCAGGGACTGGGGCTTGAACGAGCCTCGCAGATGATCAGCCTGCTCGAGCCGCTCGCCGGATCGTTTGCGACCACGATATTTGTGGTGGGCATTGTGGCGGCAGGTGTGTCGTCTCAGTTTCCCAACGTGCTGATGTTGCCCTGGTTGCTCTGTGACTATAATAACTCCGAGCGAGAGATGACCTTGCCGCGGTATCGAATCATCGTGTTCGTGATCTCATTACTTGGGCTGGTTGTGCCCATTTTTGAAGCGCGGCCGGTGTTCGTCATGATCGTATCCCAGGCGTTCAATGCAGTTATTCTGCCGGTCACGGTTGCGTGTATTTTGTATCTTGGCAATCGGCGCGACCTTATGGGGGAGCATAAGAATTCCGTGGGCGCCAATATCGTCCTTGCGGCAATTTTTGCGTTTTCCCTGGTGACCACCGCCATGGGCGTGCGGGGTGTGTGGCAGATTATTGTGTCGTGAATCGGCCGTCACGTTTTAGCGAATGGTGTTCACAAATGACGCGATAGACGACCCGATTTGTTTGATTCTCGTCTGATCTTCGTTTCACATTGGTCATACCGGTCGCCGCAAACCAGATTGGGAACTGACCTTGTGCGCGCCTGGCACATTCTCTGTTAGCTGCCATTGTGCAAATAGTCTATGCTGGCCGCAGAATTAGAATTGTACTCAATACAACATGCGCGCGCCCGAAGCCCTCTCTTCTGAGGCGACCTCATCGCTTCAATTTGTGCCGCATCGCCGTATTCACTACGCGTTCAGCGCAAAGGGCAAACAATGAAGAAGAAACTGATCCTCACGGTATTGGTGTCGATGATGGCGCACGCGTACAACGCGTCGGCGCTGCACAACCCCGACAAGTCCACGACAGACCTGCTGTCGTTTATTGAGCTAAATGCAGGGCAGTCCGACATGGACTACTCGCATATTGCACGCGCCAGTGGCTACACCACATTGCTGCGTGCGGACCAGGCGCACTTTTTGCTCAGCGCTGGCGCACAGACCGCACTTGCGCTACCGGGCGAGCTTGTCGATGACTTGCCGCAACGGTTTGCGGCGAAGCGCAGCGATGTGCGCATGCAACTACTGGGTGCCAACGCGGCGGCTAGTGGAATCGCCAGCGGCGTACTTACGGGGCACAGCAACTACCTGTTTGGCAACGACCCTGACAAATGGTTGAAGGCCGTACCGCATTTCGCCACGTTGCAATTCCCGGACGTCTACCCCGGCATCGATGTGGTCTATACGCTAGAGGGCTCGGCGCTGCGTTACGATTTTGTCCTCGCGCCGCACGCCAATGCGGACGCTATTCGTCTGCATTTTGACGGCGCAAAAGACGTACGTCTGAACAACGACGGCGATCTTGTCGTCCGCGTTGGCGACATTGAAATGGTGCACAGCGCACCGAAAATTTTCCAAAAGCGGGACGGCGCCCAGCACAATGTTGCGGGCGGTTTCCTGGTGCAGGACGACGGATCGCTGCACTTTCACGTGGCTGCGCACGACCCTGACACCACGCTTGTGATTGATCCCCAGATCACCCTATCAACGTTTCTGGGTGGTAGCGGCGACGATGGCGCGCAAGACATCACGATCGATGGCAGCAACCGAATGATCGTGACGGGCACGACCGATTCTGTATCCAGTTTTCCAGGTCCTCTTGGATCTGGCACCGGCGCCGGCGGCGCGAGTGATATCTTCGTCGCACGCTTTGCGGCCGATGGACAAAGCCTCGAATTTGTCAGCTTTATTGGCGGCGCGGGCGACGACAACCCGCATCAGGTAGACGTTGATGGCGCCGATAACATCTTCATCGCGGGGTTTACCTCGTCACCTGACTTCCCAACGGTAC
>CAYGSQ010000159.1:0-7323 GCA_964352435.1 uncultured Gammaproteobacteria bacterium
GCGCTATGCAGGGGTCAACGCTGTCATGGGCGATGTGCGCAAAGTGGGCACACGAATCGCGACGTGGCGCACTCGACTCATCAGTTGGCTCAATCGCCCGGTGCCCGGGACCATCGGCTTGCTTTTGGTCATGGCCGTCGTCTTTCAGGCCGTGTTCGCCTGGGCTACCCCAATGATGGATCTGATTGACGGCGCGACCTCGTCACTCGCCGGCTGGGTGAGTGGCCAGCTGGGCGACGGCATGCTGTCGAGCCTGATTGCTGATGGTCTGATCTCAGGCGTGGGTAGCGTCATTATTTTCCTGCCGCAAATCATGGTGCTGTTTCTGTTCATCATTGTGCTGGAGGACTCGGGCTATCTTGCACGGGCGGCGTATTTGATGGATCGGACCATGCGCTCGGTCGGACTGTCAGGTCAGTCCGTCGTCCCCATGATTTCGAGTTTCGCCTGCGCGGTTCCAGGCATCATGGCGACGCGCGTTATTCCAAATCGACGCGATCGGATTGCGACGATCATCGCTGCGCCGTTCATGACATGCTCAGCGCGACTGCCGGTGTACGCATTGTTGATCGCCGCGTTTGTGCCGGCGCACTCCGTGGCCTTCCTCAATCTGCAAGGCCTGGTGCTGTTCGGGCTGTACCTGTTCGGGATTGTCATGGGCATTTTGACGGCGCTGCTGCTGCGCCAGACGGCGTTGCGCGGACCGAAGCCGCCGTTTGCGCTCATGCTGCCCGAATTTCGACGCCCCAATTTGCGGACCGTACTGATTCAACTTCTGGGTCGCGCGCGGGTGTTTTTGCGCCGTGCCGGCACCATTATTTTTACCGTCGCCATTTTGGTCTGGGGCGCGGCGTATTTCCCCCGCTCCGCTGCGGTGGCGTCCTTTGTTGTGCAAGAGCAGGCGCAGGCGCAAGCCACGTTGTCCGGTGACGCGCTGGACGAGGCGCTGACCGCGGTCGACAACCAGGCCGCGGCGCTGCAGCTGGAACAAAGCTGGCTGGGTCGCGCGGGCAAAACCATTGAACCGGTATTTCGGCCGCTGGGCTGGGATTGGCGGGTTTCGTCCGCTGTGATTGCGGGTTTCCCTGCCCGCGAGGTGGTCATCGCAATCCTTGGCACGGTGTACGCGGTGGGGGACGAGGCGGACGACGCGACCTTGTCCCAACGGCTGGGTGCGGCATCCTGGCCGGACGGCACGCCGATCTACACGCTGCCCATGGTGATCGGGCTGTTGATCTTCTATGCATGCTGTTTGCAGTGTGCGGCGACGCTTGCGGTGATTCGGCGCGAAACCAACAGCTGGCGCTGGCCGATATTCGCATGGCTGTACATGACTTGCCTCGGTTATTTCGGCGCAATGGCGGCCTATCAGTTGCTTTAGGGTATGATGCCGCTCCCGTCGTGCAGGCCACTGGCGACACCATCCGATTCCCGAGCACTATTATGTCTACCTCCGAGGCCGTTGACGGCACCGTATCCTTTCTCGATCTGAAACTGAGCGCCCCGCTGATCGCCGCGCTCGACAAAGTAGGATACGAAACGCCCACGCCGATTCAGGCCCAGGCCATTCCAGCGCTGCTCGAGGGCCGCGATTTATTGGGTCACGCGCCCACGGGTACCGGCAAGACCGCTGCGTTCGCGCTGCCACTTATCGACCGACTGAACATGTCGGACAAGGCGGTGCAGGTAATGTGTCTGGCGCCCACGCGAGAACTGGCGATTCAGGTAAGCGAAGCGTTTGCTAAATATGCGAGTGGCGTCGAAGGGTTTCACGTGCTGCCCATATACGGCGGTCAGGAATACGGCGGACAGATTCGTCAGCTAAAGCGTGGCGTACAGGTTGTTGTCGGCACGCCGGGCCGGGTGATGGACCACATGCGAAAAGGTACGCTCAAACTTGGCGGCCTCAAAGCGCTGGTCCTCGATGAGGCAGATGAGATGCTGCGCATGGGCTTCATCGATGAAGTCGAATGGATTTTGGAACAAATACCCGACACGCGGCAGATGGCGTTGTTCTCTGCAACGATGCCGCGTCAGATTGAGCGCATTGCCAAGCGCTACTTGACGAATCCCACCGAGATTTCAATCAAGGCCCGCACGGCTACTGCCGAGACCATTCGTCAGCGCTACTGGAAAGTCAGCGGCGTGCACAAACTTGATGCGTTGACGCGCATTTTGGAAGTTGAACCGTTCGACGCCATGCTGATTTTCGTGCGCACCAAGACGGCGACCGTCGAGTTAGCGGAACGGCTCGAAGCACGCGGCCATGCCGCATCGCCGATGAACGGCGACATGGTGCAAAAGCAGCGTGAACAAATGGTCGAACGACTAAAGCGTGGCAAGCTGGATATTCTTGTGGCCACGGATGTGGCGGCCCGTGGTCTTGACGTTGATCGTATCAGTCACGTCGTCAACTACGATATTCCTTACGATACCGAAGCGTACATTCACCGCATTGGCCGTACCGGCCGTGCGGGACGCACCGGCGATGCCATCCTGTTCGTGGCGCCGCGCGAGCGACGCATGCTGCAGGCTATTGAGCGTGCAACACGACAGACCATTGAAGCGCTCGTACTGCCGACCACAGAGACGGTTAACAACAAGCGTATCGCCGACTTTAAGCAAAAGATCACCGATACGCTCGGACGCGACGAACTGGCGTTTACGCAGGGCATTGTCGAGCAATATGAGAAAGAACATGACGTAACGCCGATCCAGATCGCGGCCGCACTGGCGCAAATGGCCATTGGCGACAAGCCAATCCTGTTGCCGCCTGATTCAAAGCGGCCGCCGCGTGAACGAGACGCGGGCTCACCCGGCGAGCGTGGCTCCAGGAAAGGTCCGCGTGATCATTCGGATTTGGACAAAGAGACTTTTCGCATTGAGGTTGGTCACAAGCACGGCGTCAAGCCGGGCAACATCGTAGGTGCGATTGCGAATGAGGCGGGCCTCGATAGCCAGCACATGGGGCGTATTCCCATTGATCAGGAATTTACGCTGATTGACCTGCCCAAGGGAATGCCCAAGGACATCTTCATGGACCTCAAGAACACACGTATTTGTGGTCAGAAGATTGACATCACACGGGTGGAAGGTGGTGGTGACTCGGGTAAAGTGACAACGCGCAAGCCACACAAAAAACGTCCGCCCAACAAGACGCCGCGTAAAAAGAAGTCCAAAAATTCCAGGAAACCAAAAAAGAAGGACTAGGCGCGCTTCACGCGCGTGACACGTACTCGCCGGTTTCTGTATTGACTTTGATTACCTCGCCCTGCGCCAGGTATTCGGGAATCTGAACTTCAATGCCGCCGGCAAGCGTGGCGGGCTTACTGCGTTTGGTGACCGTGCCGCCTTTCATTGCTGGCGCGGTTTCTGTGATCTCCAGGTCGACCGATGCGGGCAGCTGTATGCCGACGGCGATGCCGTCGATGAGCATGACGTAGATGCCGCTCAGGCCTTCGGCCAGATAGCCAACCTGACCTTCCAGATCGTCTGCGTTGAACGAATACTGGCTAAAGTCCTCATCGTCCATAAAGACGTACAGTTCGCCGTCGAAATACGAATAACTGGACTGGCGCCGCAGCAGATCTGCGTCACCAAGCATATCGTCGCCCTTGAACGTCTCGTCAAGATTCTGCTTGGTTTGCACGTCCTGCAACTTCATCTTGTACAAGGTGTTGCTGCCGCGCGAGGAGGGCGTGCGAATCTCGATTTTGCGGATCGCGCAAACGCGTTCTTTGAAGCGTACGATCGCGCCACGCTTAACGTCACTGGCTTTTGGCATGACAGCATTCCTGAGGTGTTTGTGGGCAAATGCCCAGGGCGAGAGCATACGGACGTTGGAATTGACGTGCCAGCTCAAATTTTCAAACTTTGGCCGGGTCCGATGCATCGAAAGGTGTTCAGGCGTGTAGTCTCATTTGGGGAATCAGGATGAACAGCCACTTACTCAAGCTCATTGCCGCATTGGCGCTTGTTATCACGGTCACCGGCTGTATTAGTCAGCCAGCGGAGTCGACGCGTGTTTCGGTCCCGTCGCCGCCCTCGCTGCAGGTCGATATTGGTGATTCGGGTCGTATTGAACTGCGCATGCCCAACGGTGATGTGACGGTAACGGCGCAGGCGGGCGATCAGGCGACCGCCAAGATGGAAATTCTGTGTCCGTCCAATTCAACGCGCTGCATATCGCGTGCGCGTGAAACCCGTCTGGTGACGCAGCGCCGTGGCGACACTATCCGCCTTGGCGTGCATAAGCCACCGGGCAACAATGCGTCCGTTATCATTCAGGTCACTGTGCCGCGGGATCGTCCGCTGAGTATCGACATGAAGTATGGCGATCTCACCGTCAAGGATCTGGAAGACGACCTTGATGTGGTTATGAAAGCAGGTGCCATCAGCATCGAAATGCCACAAGCGGCCGTGCGTGAAGTGAAACTGGGCGCGCGCTTTGGCGACGCGTCGTTGACCCTGGGAGGCGGCAGCAGCCAAGGCGATCGTAGTTTGCTGGTTGGCGCTAAAGTGGACTGGCGCTCCGGCAGGGGGCCACACCGAGTTGACGCACGCGTGCGCTTTGGCGATTTGCGCGTCAGTCTGTATCCCTGATAGCGTCGGGCTTTTCCAGGCGCGGTACGCACTTTTTTTGTCTGCACACAGCCTTTGACCTATGCTGATTTCATAATAAGTTGGCGTCGCGCGATGCGGTGCTGGCACTAACAGTTCGGCTTGCCGACGTGGAGTCACATTATGTTTAAGCTGTATCGACAGGCGTTAATTTTAATTGGCCTGGTTTCGTTGTCTGCTGTGAGCGGGGCGAGTGCATCAACGATTGGCGGCGTTAGCGCAGCGACACCGGTCCCCGTAATGACGCGCAATGTTTATGTCGGCGCCAATATTTTTCGGGTTGTTAACGCGGATCCTATTCTCATCGTGCCGACAATCGCCGAAGTCTATGCGACGGTTGTTGCGACCAATTTTGCCGAACGTGCACAGGTGTTGGCGGACGAAGTACTTCTGTACCAGCCCCATCTGATCGGGTTGCAGGAAGTTGCGTTGATCAGGCGTCAGTCACCCGGGGACGTCTTTCTCGGCAACCCCGTGGCCGCAACCGACCCGGATATGGACTTTCTGCAGATGTATCTCGATGCGTTGGCCGAGCGCGGGCTAAATTATGTGGTGGCTGCATCGGTCGACAATGCCGATATCGAACTACCGCTTTTGACCGATACGTCGCTCGACGATATTCGGTTGACGGATCGTGACGTAATTCTGGTGCGTTCTGACGTGGTTTTAGGTGACGTGCAAACGGCCAATTACTCTGACAACGTCATCATCGATTTGTCGGGTGCGGTTATCAACTTTAATCGTGGCTATACGGCGGCGACGGTTGGCATCGACGGCCGTGATTACCGCTTTGTGAATACGCACCTTGAGGTGGGCGGTCAACCGACGGTGCAGGGCGCGCAGGCCGCAGAGCTCATCGACTGGTTAGCCAGTGAAACGCTGCCCATCATTTTGGTGGGTGACTTTAATGCGTCGCCGTCGGATCCGCCGCAGCAGGCCTACGCACGCTTGATCGGTGCTGGCTTCAAGGACATCTGGAATGAACGCAGCGTGGACGACGATGACCCCGGTCTGACCTGCTGTTTTTCTGAAACGGTTGACGATGCGGCGCCGGCTTTTGTCGAGCGCATCGATCTGCAACTGGTGCGCAATGTTCCGAATACGGCACTCGGAGAAGTTGAGGCAACAGTGATTGGGGCCAATCTCCAAAGTGCATCCGGGCTCTGGCCATCCGACCATGCCGGTGTTGTGGCGACATTTCGGTTGTTAGGGCCGGGCGATGACGGTGACGGCGACAACGTGCTCGATGGTGTGGACAATTGCGTCGAACGGGTCAACCCGCAACAACGTGATACGGACAATGATGGCTTTGGCAACTACTGCGACGCAGACTTTAATCAGGATGCCATTGTCAATGTTCTGGATCTGGCGATCTTTCGGTTGCGCTTTATGAGTGACGACGCCGACGCTGACATGAACGGCGATGGTCTGGTCAACGCCGCTGATCTGGGGCTGCTTCGACTGGCCTTTTTTGCTCCACCGGGACCATCCGGTGTTGCCCCTTAACGAGTGATTCGCAGTGCGGTCCACGCGGACTCGGGGAACTGAGTGTCAACGGGCGCGGTCGCATCAGGAACGCAATCTGCCACGCGAGGACGCTATGGCTTTTTTCTCTCCCTCAGTTGTTTACTTTGGCATGTTTCGTTTTGATCCGCGCCGATTGCATTTGTATCGTAATGGCGAGCAGGTTGCTTTACGTCCCAAAACAGCTGGGTTGCTCAGGTTCCTGCTGACGACGCCTGAGGCGATCGTGGCTAAAAGCGCGATCGTGGACGAGGTTTGGGGGCGCCAGGGTGTAAGCGATCAAACCGTGTTTCAAACGGTCAGCGACTTGCGGCGCGCACTGCAGCCGCTGGACCCCATCGTGACGCATCCCAATCGCGGCTATTGCTTCGCGCTCCCCGTGCAGCGTTTCTCACGTGTGCGTCGTTTTGCCGCGGCGGCGTGTGTCACGGCATGTGGCATGCTGGCCTTGTGGGTCGCGCCGGGCCCCGAACCGCCGCTGGCGACACAACACGATGATGCGTTGCTGTCGCCCGCATTGCAGGCTTTTGCTACCGGAGTGGACCACCTGCGGGGCCAGCAGCCCGAGTCGGCTGAACGCTATTTCCGGTTAGCCGCGCAGGAAAACCCAGGCTTCGCAGAGGCACGCCTGATGATCGGCGAAGCTTTGTTGGCCCAGGGCCGGGTAGAAGATGCTCGCACGCACACCGATCAGTTTCTTGCGGGACGCAGCGATGTCCAGGATTACGCGGGCGTGAGCGCCATGTCTTTGATCAGCCGCACGGAGCATGCGGCGGGCCAGCCCGCCAGTGCACTGCACTGGGCCCTGGCGGCGGCACAACAGGCCTACGAACAAGGCTATGTGTGTGCGGCGGTCGATATCGAGGATCAGATTGCACGGATGATCGCGCAACGGGCGTCGCGTGCTGACCAAGCGCCGGCCGAACATGGCAAGGAACCGATGACCGCATTAGCGACACCCCTGTATGCCCTTCGTGAGTCTGACACCACCACCCATTGTGTTGATCTCGGCGCAGGCCCCGATGCGCGCACGGTCCCGGCCAGCTGCGCACCGGTGCATCTGGCGAGCCGTCGGCGTGAAGCGCAAATGGTAATATTATCAAACGTTTGAGATCTTTTTAGGTCTGTTTTAGGCGTTTTTCGATGCGCGGTGACCGGCGCGCGCGTCACCCTGTACTC
>CAYGSQ010000160.1:0-7287 GCA_964352435.1 uncultured Gammaproteobacteria bacterium
ACGAAAGGCTTCTTGTATCCGCAGGGCAATTGCGGCACGCTGGGGTGCAAATCCAGTGAAAAGAACATACGGGAATGCCAACTATGGACATCAAAGCTAAAACGTCGTTATCAGGCGTGCGCATCGCGCGTCACTTGCGCCATTTTTGTGCCGCACTTGTCGGCGTGTCGATGTTGACGGCATTGTCGGCTAACGCTGGATTTGTCTCCGTTGAGTTTGCGTCCATCGTGACCATTGACGGCGCAGCGGTGGAAACCTCAGGCGAATTCATCCTTGACGACACAGTCGACTGGGGCGATGGCGGCGTGGTCGACGGCGTTGTGGTTGGCGGCGAATTTCGCGTTGGCGACGAACTGTTCGATCTAATTGCATCGTCGCCCTTTGGGTTGGTGTCGATCTGGGCCACTCGGCGCCGCGCGATCCGGTAATTGAATCAGCGGCCAATCAATGGCCGCTTTGTAGGAAGATTTAGTCGCAGCCGTTCTCGCAAGCTTGCAAGGAAAACCGCCGTCATTCGATGCCGGTTTTTTTGGTCTGGTTCCAGCACATAACAGCGGTTGCCGTTTGCTCGCCCTGTCCAATTGGCGCACTATATGCATTCATTCATGCTGGTCAAAAAATAAAGGAATAGAAACCATGCCAAGAAAAAAAGAAAACCCGCCTACCAGTAACTTTAGGCAGCGCTGGCCACTTTTGATGGGGGCACTCACGGCCGCTTCCCTGATGGCCGCGGGCTCGGCCAATGCAGGTCTTGTCACCGTCGCGTTCGGATCCGTAGTTGAAATGGATGGCGCGCCCGTTCAGGCCAGTGGCGAGTTCATTATCGACGATGAAATATTTTGGCAGACCGGCGTCGTCGCCGAAGTGTTCGTCGGCGGTCAACTCGATCTGGGCGGCGAGTTCTATCCGTTGTTACCAGATTCAGGCTTGAGCTTTGCAACAACGTCACAGAGTGGCGATCAAATTGCACTGGTTGCCGACTACGGCACTCAATTCTTCACCATCGAGCTGGCATTTGACCAGTCGCTGGTGGGTGACGATCCGTTGGCATCCCTTTTGGATCTGACGTTTGCCGACTTGCTGCCCTCGTCACAGTTTTACTTTTTCAATAGCAGTCCGTTCGAGCAGTTTATCGGGCCAGTGACAGAATTTTCTGTTTCAAGCACAACAACCGCCGTATCAGAGCCGTCGATTGTCGCGCTTTTGGGATGCGGCCTCGTCGCGCTATGGGCACGACGTCGGCGCATTGCCTGACGTACGGATCAAGTAAGCAGTTAGATAAGAACCGGCATGTCTCGATGCCGGTTTTTTTTGCTTGGGATTGCTGTGAGCCAGGCCACGTCGCGCGCCATGACGACCAGAGAAGCAGCCGACCAGCTGCCGGCCTGCCGCGCGCGTCAGTCGCAGCTATTTTCTACTCCGCTTGGGCCCGGTGCATCGAAAAACGTGCTGCGCATGATGCCCAGTTCGATGGTGCCGACGACGCCATCACCATTCAAATCACCATCCGGATCGTTGGTGAAGAACAGCGTGCGCAGCAAACCCAAATCGACGGCGTTAATGATGCAGTCGTTGCTCAGGTCGGCATCGCAGAAGTTGCCAAAACCGTCGCCGTTGGTATCACGCTGGGCGGGATTAACGGCCATGATGCAGTTGTCGAAGCCATCGCCAACGCCATCGGCATCCGTGTCGTTCGCGGGAAAAAATGCGCCGCTCAGGCGAACAAACGATACCACTCCGAAAACCGTACCTTCTGCACTATCATCTTCCAGATCAAACGTAATAACTGCGAGATTGTTGGAAAAAGGCGCGACGGTAAACGTGAAGATCAGGCTGCCGCTTACCAGTCGCCCGTCAGGCCCGATAATCCCTGAACCCTCAACCGTCGCCACAGAGTTATCAAGCGGCAACGGATTCACTGTGGTTGGATTACACAGTTGACCGGGCATATTTGGCGGCGGGCAGTTTGGCGTGGGGCCGATCACAGGTGCCTCTAAAGCAATCGCATCGCTCGTGATGGTAAAGGCGAAGGGAATGTCATCGGCGGCAGAAAACGAAAACGGGCCGGGTGCCTCGGCCGGCACATCGATGGTGCCGACGATTACTGAATTCAGGGAATTGTTGGACCCGCCGGTTGCGCCGCCCAGTGCGCCGAATGAATCGCAGGTTGAAGTACAGAAAAAAGTCTCGCCTGAATAGTTGTAGGTGGTCGCCCACGCGTGCGACATCGCGGTACAGCAGATCAAGGTAGCGAGTGCTCGCAAAATCAAATTCACGGATTGGCTGGTTTTCATTGTTTTTTCCTGTGCGTCAAAGCGGCTGACTAACATCATCATAAACGACCGCAGGCGCACTACAACAGCTCAGACGTTATCGCTGCGCCACTTTGGGCCGCTACTTCCCTATGCGTTATGAAAAATAGCGGCACTGACGCAACTCGCCCGCAGGTACCTAACTTGCCGAGGCGGTAACCGGCACAGACGGCTGGGAGGTCATATCAATACGAACTCGCTGCGAAATCCCACAGAGCAACTCATACGGAATGGTGCCAATACTGCGCGCTAACTCTTCAACGCCGAGACCCGGCCCCCACAGGATCGCCGCATCGCCCACTTTGACGTCACGGGCCTGGCCCAGATCGACCGCGATCATGTCCATCGACACACGCCCGACCATCGCCCGGCGCTGACCGCCGATCAACACGGGCGTGCCGCTTGGCAGACGCCACGGATAGCCATCGCCATAACCGGCCGCCACGATCCCCAGTTGTGTCGCCTGCGGCGCCTGCCAGGTGCCGCCATAGCCAACGCGCTCGCCGGCCGCCAGAGCCTTCACGGCAATCACCTTTGACCACAAAGTCATCACGGGTGTCAGGTCGAGTGCATCGGCCGTTTTCTCCGCGATAGGTGATGCGCCGTACAGCATCAGACCGGGACGCACCCAGTCACCGTGGCTCTGTGGCAAACGCAAAATTCCGGCCGAATTGGCGATACTGCGCTCCCCTGCCCAGCCGTGCGTCATCGCATTAAACCGTTCGATCTGGGTGGCGGCGGAATCGTCCTGTGGATCATCAGCGCAGGCCAGATGCGTCATCAGCGTAACGTCCTGCACACAGGCAACGGACTGCAGCGCTGCAAAGGACTGGGCCACCTCATCGTCCTTGAACCCAAGACGGTTCATGCCCGTATCAATTTTGAGCCAGACGCGAAAACGCCCGGCGCCGTGGTAGGCGGCGAGCATGTCGATCTGATCGCCGCGATGCACGACCAGGTCAAACTGATAGCGCGCAGCCAGGTCCAGCTCGACCGGCGTCATGATGCCTTCGAGCAGCAAAACGCGACCGTCGCAGCCGGCGTCGCGCACGGCCACCGCCTCGGTCATACGCGCCACGGCCAATGCATCGGCACCGGCCAGCGCCCGCGCTACGTTGGTAATGCCGTGACCGTAAGCGTTGGCCTTGATCACGGCCATGACGCGTGCACCGCGGGCCAGTTGTCGCACGCGCGCCAGATTGCTGCGCAGCGCGCTGCCGTCAACCCGGACCTGCGCCTGTGCCGTCATCGTTAGTCGTCCAACCGGTCAGGCTGATAGTTGTCGAAGCGCGTGTACTGCCCCTGGAACGTCAACATCACATCGCCCGTCGGGCCATTACGCTGCTTGGCGATGATCACATCGGCGATGCCCTTGCGCGGCGTCTCCTGGTTGTACACCTCATCGCGATAAATAAACGCGATGACGTCGGCGTCCTGCTCGATGGCGCCGGACTCACGCAAGTCAGACATGACCGGACGTTTGTCCTGTCGTTGTTCGACACTGCGGTTAAGCTGAGACAGTGCAATAACCGGCACGCTGAGTTCCTTCGCCAGCGCTTTCAAGCCGCGTGAAATTTCAGAAATTTCCGTGGCCCGGTTTTCTTTCGCACCCGGAATCTGCATAAGCTGGAGGTAATCAATGACGATGAGTCCAAGCCCATGCTCACGCTTGAGACGTCGCGCCCGGGCACGTACCTCGGTGGGCGACAGTGCCGGCGTGTCGTCGATAAACACGGGGGCCGTCGACATCCATTTCACAGCGTTGTTGATGCGCGGCCAGTCCTCCTCGCCGAAGTTACCGGTCCGCAGCTTGCCCTGATTGACGCGGCCGAGCGATGAAATCAGACGGAAGCCGAGCTGGTCTGCCGACATTTCCATGCTGAATACTGCGACGGGAATAGATGACTCCGGGTCGCCCCGAATGATCGGCCCAACCGCCGCGTTCTCGGCGATGTTAATGGCCAGCGAGGTTTTACCCATCGATGGCCTGCCCGCGATAATAATGAGGTCGCCAGGTTGCAGACCTGCAGTCATCTTATCGAAGTCAGCAAACCCGGTGGACACGC
This sequence comes from uncultured Gammaproteobacteria bacterium, assembly GCA_964352435.1. Classification (GTDB taxonomy): domain Bacteria; phylum Pseudomonadota; class Gammaproteobacteria; order Steroidobacterales; family JBCCMA01; genus JBCCMA01. The sequence continues at coordinate 4,379 of CAYGSQ010000160.1, forward strand.
CGGTGATGTCGCCGGTCGAGTTGTACAACATATCCAGCTTGTCGATGGTCGCAGGCAGGATCGCCTTGAGTGACACAAAGCCACTGCCGCGACGCTGGCCGCTCTCGGCGATCGCAAACACTTTGCGCTCTGCTTCATCTACCAGCTCCGTCGCGCCGCGACCATCTGTGGGCGTCGCCAGCGCGGCAATCTCGCCCCCAACCTGCAACAGAGCACGCAGCTGCGAACGCTCGCGAACAATCTCGGCGTAAGCTCGGATATTGGCTGAACTTGGGGTGTCATTGGCGAGCGTCGCAACGTAAGAGAAACCGCCCACGTCGCCGATCTTGTCGCTCTTGCCCAAATGCTCGGACACGGTCAAGGCATCGACCGTCTTGCCCTCATCAGACAGCGCGGCAATCGCTGAAAATATAATCTGGTGATCCTGCCGATAAAAATCAATCTCGGTCAGCACGTCGGCCACCTGCTCCCAGCCACGGGAATCGAGCATCAGGCCACCGAGTACGGCGATCTCTGCGTCAATGGAATGCGGCGGACGGCGCACATTCGAGGTGCCGTAATCGTCGGCGTATGGCGGTTCAGGGTAATCAGACACGGTGCGGAAAAATCATCAAAATAGCCTCAAAGAAAGCTGAGGCGTCGCGCCCCGGGACGGTGGCGCGAATCGCCAGCCTGCCGCACGATCATACCGCACGACAGGCTGACGCAAAGCGGTTGGACCTACTCGAGTCCAACCACCGTCACAGTCAATTCAATGTTGACTTCACTGTGCAAATGCACATCGACCTCATGCTCGCCCGTTGCGCGCAGCGGACCGTCCGGCAGGCGAATTTCGCTGCGTTCGACTTCGGCGCCGGCGGCCGCGATGGCCTCGACGATGTCGAACGTGCCTATCGAGCCAAAGAGCTTGCCTTCGGCGCCGGCTTTGGCCGACAGCGTCAGTTCCAGACCCTTGAGCTGCTCACCACGCGCGTTGGCGCGAATGAGCTCGTCCGCAGATTTCTGCTCAAGCTCGGCCCGGATGGACTCAAACTTGGCCAGATTGTCTTTGGTAGCCAACGTAGCTTTGCCCTGCGGCAAAAGGTAGTTGCGGCCATAGCCTGGCTTAACATTGACGGTATCGCCAATGGTGCCCAGGTTTTCAATTTTTTCGAGCAAAATGACATTCATGGCATCTGACTCCTAGTGCTGGTCCGTGTACGGCAGCAACGCAAGGAAGCGTGCACGTTTCACGGCGGCGGACAGCTGGCGTTGGTAGGTCGCCTTGGTCCCGGTGATGCGACTGGGCACAATTTTGCCCGTCTCGGTGACGTACTGCTTGAGCATCGCCAGATCTTTGTAGTCGATGTCGGTAATGCCATCTGCGGTAAAGCGGCAGAATTTACGGCGGCGAAAAAAACGTGACATAGGTGTTCTCCTTCGTGCCGTTCAGGCGTCGGTCGATGCGGTCGGCGCATCGTCATCGGTGGGTGTAGCTTCAGCGGCCGGTGCGGCTTCAGCAGTCGGAGCATCTTCAGCCGGTGTCGGACTCTCGTCACTACGCGGACGTTCGTCATCACGCGATGCGCGCTCGCGCTTCTCTTCGTCTTTCGACTTGGCCATCGGTGATGGCTCGGTGATCGCGCTATCGCAACGCATGACCATGTTGCGCAATACCGCATCGTTGAAACGGAACGCGGACACGATTTCGTCAATCGTTTCCTGCTTGGCTTCTACGTTCATCAAAACGTAGTGCGCTTTGTGGACTTTGTTGATCGCGTGCGCCAACTGGCGGCGACCCCAGTCTTCATAGCGATGGACGTGTCCTTCGCCTTTTTCGATCATGCCGCGATAGCGTTCGACCATCGCAGGGACCTGCTCGCTCTGGTCCGGATGGACCAGAAACACGATTTCGTAGTGTCTCATTGTGACTCCTTATGGATGATTGCTACCCGCTTGAGCGGTGCAGCAAGGAGACCGGCGAACCAAGGGGCCCTCCGGTGGATCGCGAAGTCTACTGATTTGTGGCCAATGGTGCAATGCGTTGGCGCACGGCCTCGTACAGCACGACACCGGTCGCCACCGAGACGTTCAGACTGCTGACCGCCCCGCGCATGGGCAGGGACAGCAGCGCATCGCAGCGCTCGATCGTCAGGCGCCGCATACCGCGCGCCTCGCCACCCATAACCACGGCCAGCGGCCCGCTGAGCGAGGTCTCATACAGCGACCTCTCCGCGCGATCGCTGGTGCCTACACGCCATACGCCAGCCTCCCCAAGCGTCGCCAGCGTGCGCGCAAGATTGGTCACCCGGTAAAACGGGACGGTCTCCGCCGCGCCGCTGGCCACTTTACGCACCGTGTCAGTCAAGCCGACGGCTCGCCGCCTGGGGGCCACGACGCCGTGCACGCCTGCCCCGTCTGCCGAGCGCAGGCACGCGCCCAAATTGTGCGGATCCTGTACGTTGTCCAAAACCAGCAGCAATAACGCATCGCCCTGGGTTTCCACCTGATTGAAGAGTTCGGTGGACGACAGCTCGACACTGGGCCGAATCTGGGCCGCCACGCCCTGGTGGACCGCCTCCCCGGTCTGTTTGTCGAGCGCGGCGCGCGGCACCTGTTGCACGCTGACACCCGTGACCTCGATCAAAGCCTGCAGCTCGCGTGCCCGCCCATCGTCACGTTCGCCCGTAAGATGCACGCTGAGCACGCGCTCGGGCGCATGTTTCAATAAATGGGTAACCGTGTGCCAACCCCACACCAACTGCGATGCCATCAATCAGCCCCTCAACAAATGGACGTAGACGCGGTGTACCGCCGCGATTGCAGAACCGTTCGCCGCACGGGCCCCGACGGGCGCTGTTGCCACGTCAGTCGCCACGAACTGCTCTGCTTTTTTTGCCCTTGGCCTTGCCCTTGCTCTTGGCTTTCCC
>CAYGSQ010000161.1:0-800 GCA_964352435.1 uncultured Gammaproteobacteria bacterium
CTTCAGCATCGATCACAGCAACCGGGCTGGATTGCGTCAAGTTAGAGTTCGCAATACGCGAACCAGTAATAATAACTTCCTCAAGTTTTCCGTCATTGTCAGCGTCTTGCGCTTGCGCGACGGAGAGCGTCGTAAATGACGCTATCCCTGCTACGGCCGCAAGAGCCAGTTTGGCACTCGCTGTCTTCCTGGTGTTCTTAGACATATTTTGGATTCCTCTTGAATCAATCGCGGTATTTAACGTTTCGACTACTAAATCTGAACTCGGCGGCATCGTCAGATGCCTTGGCACATTTCTTCTGCCATTCGACCAAATGTTTTGTTCACTTAGCGTTGCGTGCGAAGTGGCCGAAATGATCGTATGTGGGGACAATACCACATAAAACATAATGTCCAAATCAACTCTTGGAGAATATTTAATACCCCAATAAAGCAGGAAATCGAAGTCGTGAGAGCGATTGCGTGAGCCTGAGAGCGGCTTCAATAGAGCGTGTCGTCGGATCTGTCGTTATTTGGCAAGATCAGGTCGTCATTGGGAAGAGCGGGGCGTGCCTGGGTGCAAACTGATGGTCTGTTGCGTCGCCGCGACAATAGGGTCCTGGGTCGCAGGCGTAGGCTGATGCACCGAACGGGCATGAATTCAGCTCTATTTACAGGGAAAGGCAGGCACACCTGAACCGATGGCGGGCCGCAAACCCGCCATGGTGTCTAATTAACGGCCTGGAAGCCCGGCTTATCCGTTGGAAAGCCCGGCCAGTTCCGCCCGCGTCAGGTTCAGCGCCGTCGCCACCATTTCAAAG
>CAYGSQ010000161.1:810-7276 GCA_964352435.1 uncultured Gammaproteobacteria bacterium
GCGAATTGGCGATGGTGACGCGCTGCCTGGCGGTCAATTTGCCCGCCGCCTTGGCCAAATAGCGATTCAGAGGGGTCGTTTCATACAGCTCGGACGAACCCGCCACCCGCACATCGGCGACACTCACGTCCTGACCAACCTCTCGGGCAATCAGTTTGCGAACCAGTTCGACCTCAACCTTTTTCATGTTGGTGTCAGCGTTGGCGGCACGTGCCAGCGTCATTAGCAGCAATTCTTTGTATAGCTCAATTTGATCCTCGGCGCTGGAACTTTCACCGCGAAAAATCTTGAGTACGTTCTTTAGATCAACAATGGCCACGCTGTGTATCCCCCGGACAAATTGCATTGCAGGCGCGAAGAATACCTATTTTCATACGGCACAGCCACTGCTGCCATGCAGGGCGACGGGGACAGAAGCCCCGTTTAATCGAATTTGCCAGGTTCGGTGCCCAAAATTGACGCCTGGTACGAAGATCTGTAACGCCACCGGTAGGTGAAATTTAGTATGCACACCACCACTATATTGGGTAGGCTTTTGCACATCTGTGTCCTCAAACGTTGGCGCTACTTTGGTCAGACGTGAGGACGGCAAGTCTTGATGCTCTCTTAGGAGCCCCCATGCTAATTTTTATTTCTGCCGTGGCCGTTGTATTGGTGGTGTCATTCACCTGTTCGATTTTCGAATCGGTCTTGTTGTCGGTGAGTCGCCCGCAAATTGAGACCATGGTGCAACAAGGCAAGAAGTCGGGCCAGTTAATGGCCAGATTTAAAGAGAACTTTGATGTGCCGATCGCGGCCATTCTGATTCTCAATACGGCGGCGCATACGATTGGCGCGGCCGTGGCGGGTGCCAGCTATAGCACCGCCTTCAGTGGCGATACGCTATGGCTGTTTTCCATTTTGTTTACACTGGCCGTGTTGCTGTTCACCGAGATTATTCCCAAGACGCTCGGTGTCACCTATGCGACGACGCTTGCCGGGCCGGTTGCCTATGGGCTGCAGTGGCTGGTTCGTTTGCTGTGGCCAATGGTCGCGGTCAGCGAGCGGATTTCGCGCTTGCTGCGGCCGGTCGAAAAGCAGCCGGTTACCTCGCCGGAAGAATTGCGCTTGCTCGCGTCGCTTGGTCGCAGCGAGGGGGCCGTCAGCATGCGCACGGCAGATATCATTGTCGGCGCTACGCACTTGCGAGACATGCGTGCAATGGACGTCATGTTGCCGCGGCAGGGTGTGCGATTTCTGCATGCAGACATGACGCGGGCCGACGTCGAACGCTATGTGCGTGCGTCCGGTCACAGCCGCCTCCCGTTTTCCACTACGCCCCAAATCGACGACGCCACATCTCTCGTGCTGGTCAAAGAGCTCATGTTCTGGTTGCAGGATAACGACGATGCAGACATTGATTGGGATGCCATCCAGCGGGAGTTACTGATCGTGCCGGCGGGCACCTCCGTGCCCAAGTTGCTGCGCACGTTCCAGCAGGCGCACAGACACCTGGCCGTTGTCGTCGATGAATATGGCGGTATCCAGGGCATCGTCACGCTGGAGGATGTGCTGGAGGAAATCGTGGGCGAAATTCAGGACGAGAGCGATCGCCCCGACGCGGATCTGCGCAAGCAATACGATGGCACGCTGGTGCTGCGCGGGTCGGTTGATCTGCGCCGCCTATCACGGCACCTGGGCATACATTGGGATGCAGGGCTTGAGGCGACCACGGTCGGCGGATTGATTGTTGAAACCTTGAAGCGCATCCCGACCGTGGGCGAGTACATCGATTGGCAGGGCTATCGGCTCCAGGTGACGAACGCTGACGAACGCCGGGTAAAGACAATTACCGTACGGCCTGTGAAGAACGCGCAGGGCGCCGACTAGTCCGCGCCCGCCGCGATCACCAAATTGTCCAGTGCGACAACGTTCGAATCAGAGAAATGAGACGTTGTTGATCACTAAGTACAGCAGCGGCGCGAGCACGGCAGACGCGATCAAAAACCACTTTAAGGTTCGCGACTTTGGGGCCTCGTCGGGCGCCACGGGCGACGTGTCAGCAACCACGTCCGACGCTGGGCTCGAAGGGCGCGAACGGTCTACGGGATCAGGCGTGTCCCGAGTTGTTATCTTGTTGGTGGTCGATACTTGTTTGCGCGATTGCGCACGCTGGGCGGCGCGTTCCACTATCGATCCTGCACCTCTGGCTCTGCGCTTGGGCGTGGCCACCGGATCGACCGCTGGCGTGAGTGCGACCATGACACCAACCTCGGCAAGCAAACCCTGCATTTTCAAGGCGGCATCCTGCGTCACATTGCGCTTGAGCACCGCACGCTTTTGACCAAAGACCTGGCCGGCGACTGTGTCGCCATACTGTTTCGCGAATGCGGTTTGCGCGACCATCGGGTCACGCCCGTCCACGAAGCGTCCTTCGAACACGACGTTGAACGCCGTAGATTCTGTTTGAGTCATTCTTGTGCTCTTTATTATTGTTTTTGTCGCTTGCGGGCATGGCTAACTGACCTGCCCGGCGACGAGTATGGCCAGCGCATATGGCAGGGTCAAAGGAATCACAGGCAAGAATCGTGAACGATAGTTACAGTTCGCGGACTGTTGATTTGATGACTGAGGGTAAGACCAGGATGCTTGCCAGACTCTGTGCTTTGGGGCGGTCCACACTGCGGGAAAGCGTAAGCAGGGACTACAATGCCTTGCTTAAATACGAAACATTTAGTAGTTTGTGGCTGCAACTGGTTTTTGAGTGTGGAAATAGAATTATGCGAATACAAAACCTGCTGCGTCTCGGCAGCACAATACTGCTCGCAGTCAGTTTGGCTGGCTGCAACGAGAACGAGTCGACTGCAGCACAAAGCAACTCGAAGGTCTTCAAGACAAGTGGTGTGCTTCAATGCCAACCAGACAGCGGCGTGCCCCTTGAAGACATGCAAATGGAGCTCGTCAATGCGAGCATTGACGTGGTTTGCGCTCAAGTTGGCGGTGACGGCATTGCCTATCCGAGCCTATGTGGTCTCGAAACCGGCATCATCAATGTCTATGAAATTCGCACGGTAAATCTGGGCGATGCAGACGCACTGGGATTTGCAAGCGTAATGACTTTGCCTGGTTATATTGACCAGGTATGTGAATGATTGGAGGCGACGCTTCAGTGTGGCGCTTCTGACGTCGGATAGTGTTTCCGGCTGTTTCGCTCGTGCAATAGTTGTTGGCGAGACGGTTGATCGCAAGCTTGGAGGCGAGTTTGTGCAGTAAGGCGTTTATACTGCGCTCAGCTCAAGTCAATCCGTTTGTGAGGCTTCATGGCACTCATCATTTCGATCTGGTCAGACATCGCGTGTCCGTGGTGTTTTGTTGGAAAATCACGCCTGGAAGACGCTTTGGGGCAATTGGCACTGGATGCCGCTCCACCTGACATCGAGTTGCGCTGGCGAGCGTTCGAACTTGATCCGCGACCGCGCGCGCCGTCAACTGCACCTTACGCGGAGCGACTGGCCACCAAGTACAACCGAAGTGTCGCGGATGCGCAGGCCATGATCGACACGATGAGCGACGCGATTCGACAGGCAGGCGGTGAGGCTGACTTCGAGCGCATTGTCCCCGCCAACACCTTCGATGCTCATCGCCTGATTCAGTGGGCCGGGCAGACGGATCGCAATGGCATCACCCGTAACGCGCAGACGCAAATCACCGACGCGTTCATGCGCGGGTACCTGGGACATGGCCTCGATTTGAGTTCGCATGCCGCCATGATTGGCGTGGTTGAAAAAAGTGGATTGGATGCCGACGAGGCGCAAGTCGTTCTGGAGGGAGCCGAATTTGCTGATCAGGTACGCGACGATGAGCGGCAGGCCCAGCAAAGCGGCATTTCCGGCGTTCCGTTTTTCCTGATCGACCGCTACGGCGTATCCGGTGCGCAAGACGCGACCACGTTGGCGGATGCTATACGTCAGGTGGCTAAGGCTCTGGAAGGACGGTGAGTGATTCCGTCGCGGACGTGTGCTCATTTGTTCTTGCCGGTGTCACGGACTTGTCATGGCGTAACGACATCCAGAATCCACTGATGACGCTGTCTGAATGAGCGGAAGCGGCTCTGGGTTCGCTGGTAATGGTCGTTGGCGGCTTTTGGTGTGCGCAGGTCTGCTGCTGGGCGCACTAGTCCTTCTGCATTCTTTCTATCCGCTACCGTATGTCGCAAAGGTTTTGGCCTACGGCAACGACGGCTTTCCGGCCGACTACGAAATACCGGTGGCGCATATCCAGGCGTCGGCGCGGCCGCAACCGCTGCCTCGCGCACTGGACTCACGCGTCGTCGATATCATGCAGCAATTCGAAAGCATCGACGACGCGCACCAGTTCCTCGACGCGAGCGGCACGACGGCGCTGGTGGTCGTGGCCCGCGGCAAGATGGTTTACGAACACTATCTGCACGGCCGCGACGCACGGTCGCTTGCGCACACATATTCGGTATCAAAAGCGGTGGTCTCTGCGCTGGTCGGTGCCGCGATTCATGACGGTCTTGTGGAATATGACGCGCCTGTTACGCGTTACGTGCCGGAGCTGGTCGCGAACGATGTGCGTTTTAATCAGATTTCGGTGCGGGACCTGCTCAACATGCGCTCGGGAATAGCCTACACATGGGGCATCACCTTTCCCTTTGTCAATGCCGATGATGCGCTGCTTTATTATCACCCCAACGTCGAGTCGATCATCCTTGGGCGAATGACGATTGCCGAGCCGCCCGGCGAATTCAATTACCACCAATACAATACGGCACTGCTGGGTCTCATCTTGCGGCGCGTCACAGGCACAACGCTCGCCGAGTACCTGCAAAGCAAGCTGTGGACACCGCTTGGAACCGAATCGCCCGCACAGTGGACAACCGATGCTCGCGGTTTCGAGATGATGGCCAGCGGACTGCACGCAACGCCTGTCGATTTGGCGAAGCTTGGCCAACTCTACTTGCGCAATGGTCGGGCGGGTGAACGCTCGCTGATTCCCGCAACATGGACAACGCTGTCCAACGCCGAGATTGGCATATCGGAGCCAGACAGTGGTCGACGCGCATATCGCAATGGTTGGTGGCTGGTGCCGCGCTCGATGAGTCCGTGGGATTTCAGCGCGACCGGCAGTTATGGGCAGTACCTGTACATCTCGCCCCAGTCCGACGTTGTGATCGTACGCACCGGCGTGAGCCGCGGCGGTTGGCACGATGACGAGTGGTTAGCGCTTTTGACATTCATCGCCCAGCAATTGTGAGTTTCGCCACGGGCAGGTGTGTTATTCGTTCAAGATCCTATGGTGCGGTGGCATCACTTACGTCGTGTTCGAGTCGCTGGACTTTATTGCCCGGCTGGCGACGCTGATGCGGCGGTCCGGCGTCTGACGATTCGTGTCCCTATCCACGCGTCCGGCGACTAGCCAGCCGTTTCCAGACACGCTGCCGATTATCTTAGCTGCGCTGTTAGTGACACGTTAACGACTTAACTTCGGTGTCCGGAATTAGTTGACCATTTCAGTGACAGGAGGGCCCGTCATTTCTTTCGCAGGCATTTAGGAGGATTGCGCCGTAGCCAGGCTCCAGCGACCAGACTGCCGCACGGGCGGCGGCCTCGAGACACTTGTCCAGATCGTTGTCGAGACAGGCGCGAATTGCCAGTTCGCTTGGCTCGCGTTGAGCACAATAGTTGGGCGCGTCTGCGTTGGAAAGCTGACAGCGATGGTGCTTGCAAACAAGGTCCGTCGGTGGTTCGCGAGGCATGCCAATGCAGTCCACAACGGGCGGTGCCCAGGCTGCCTCATGACGTGCAATGTCCTCGCTAGCGCGGTTAACAACCGTGAGTCGATTACACGACCCGGAATAAAAACCTGTGCAGTCCGTGTCGAGTCAGACCAAACCCTATCGTCTGCGCAGAGCATCGGCAAACGGCTACTTCACACTTCTGGTTTCGGTTGTGATTAGCGCGCCGTAGGAGCGCTGTTCATCAAGATTCTATTAACGATGTCAGGCCGTCAAAGACTGATCTAAAAGCCCGGTCATACGACATCGCCACTATCTCATTCTGACGCAAGCTCCGCGCAAAGGTCGTGCAGCGAGACGGCTTCAGTGTTTTCGGCGATCGGAAAGCGCTCAACGCCGCCATACACCACACGACGATGCAGTGGGTTAACGGTGTCGCACGCCAAATGGAAACCGCGCCCGAGTTTCGGTGCGAGCCCGCGTTTAATCTCGATGGCCCACGGCTTGCGTTCGCCCGGGCGTTTAAGCAGCAGGTCAATTTCCGCTCCGGCCGCGGTGCGAAAAAAGTACGCTTGGGTGTCTGGTGGGGCAGAGCCGATTAACGATTCAATCGCGAGACCTTCCCAGCTTCCGCCCGCCACTGGATGACCAAGCAGTGCCTCGTGGTCGTCAACACCAAGTAGAGCGTGCACGAGTCCACTGTCGCGTACATAGACCTTGGGCGATTTG
>CAYGSQ010000162.1:0-7240 GCA_964352435.1 uncultured Gammaproteobacteria bacterium
GTAGGGGACGCGTATGGAAATGGAGTTGAGTTCGAAGTCTGGTGTCGTTTGTTTGCGGATGCTGAACGAAGACGTAATGCCTGCAACAACGATCATCAGCATCAACAAATTGGCCGCGACGGGATTGCTCGCAAACCAGGCGATCAGGCCTTTTTCATTTGTGGTCATTCGATCTGACATACGGGGCTCCTACTGTGCCGCGGCCGGCGCATCCGCCGCGCCACTAGCGGGCGGGCTGGCGGGCTCGTCCCCGGCGACACGCACCTGCATGCCGTTGATGGGTGCTTCGATGGTGGTCAGGACCAGTCTGCGTTCGTCGACCGAATTGGCCGCGACGAAAGCGGTGGTTGCGTTGCTGCGAATCACGTCGACGTTTCGGATGCGCAGCTGACCTTCGCCATCAACAAACAGAAGTTGGCCATTGCGGCGTACCGAGGCGCGTGGCACTTCAAGCACATCATCGACATACAGTCCCGCGATCTGCGCACTGGCAAATGTGCCCACCAGCAGCGGTGTTGCCTGCGCGTCGTCGTCGCGTCGATAGGGATCGCGCACCTGCACGACGGCATAGGTAACGCGGTTAGTTTCATCGACGACACCCTCGGTGCGAACGATGCGGCCCTGCCAGGTCGCCGGTCGACCGCGGTATTGACCGGTAAGCGTGACCGGCGCGCCCTCGGTCGTATCACCGCTTTCGGGCAAGCTCAGAAAGCGCTGATCGGTTTGACTGAGCGGCAGCCTGATCTCAACAATCTCCGTGCTAAAGGTCGTGGCCAGACGCGCACCGGCGTTGACGAACTGACCGATGTCCGCGACTTTTTCACGCACGATGCCGTCATAGGGCAGGCGCACGCGCGTCTTGTTCAGATCGCGGCGGGCGCGAACGACGTCGGCCTTGGCGCCTTCCAGTGCCGCTTCGGCCGCGGCCAGATCGATTTTGCTGCGATAGTTTTTGGCACCGAGATTCTTGATGCCATCGAACTCAATCTGACGCTGAGTGAGCACCGCCTGCGACTGTGCAACCGCGGCGTTGTACAGCGCAGGGTCGATACGCAGCAAGGTCTCGCCGGCCTTGAATACGCCGCCGGCGACGAAGGCGGGAGAAATCTCAACGATGGCGCCGGTGACCTCGGCGCTCAGTTCGGTCGTGACGGCCGGGCGCACCGTGCCCTGGCTTTCGACCGTGAACTGCACCTGTGTCGGGGCCAGCTCCAGCACTTCGACCAGTGGCGCAACATCTTCGATCGGCTTCGATTCTGGCGGCTTCTTGTTCGAAACCATCAAGAACTGCAGGCCGGCCGTTACGACCAGTATGGTGAAAATCAGGAGAATTCGTTTCGCTTTGAACGACATAGCTCAACCGTGTCCGAAAATAGTTACGTATAGTCTGAGCTTTTTTGACGCCTGTTGCGAGAAAAGGTTTAGTCGCACAAAGCGGCGGGCCCGGCGGGCCCCGGCGCGCTGAAGAACGCAAGCCGCAGCAAGGCCAGGTCAATCACATTGACGATGCCGTCCCCATTCATATCGGTGTCGTCATCGACGCCGAAAAATGTCGTGCGCAGGATTCCAAGATCCACGACGTTGACGATGCAGTCGTTGTTAAAGTCCGGGTCGCATTGATTCCCGTAGCCGTCGCCATCCGTGTCGCGCTGATCCGCATTGGCCACCAACAGGCAATTGTCCAACGCATCGGGAATGCCGTCCGCGTCTTTTTCCGGCCCGCCCGTCGTAAGTAGGTCGCAACCGGACAGCGACACCGAATAGGGGCCAACGGCCTCCAGAAACCCGTCAATGAACAGGAAGTAGATGTTATCGCGGAGCAGGTCGACGCTGAAAGTTTCGGTGTCGAGGCCGCCGGTGGCGTCTGCCGCGCCGAGGCAGTTGGCGTCCATCAAGGTCGGCGCTGGTCCTGATGCCGGGCATGCATCGGTGACGTACACGGCGGGGTCCATTTGATTGGGGCCGGCAAACTCGCCGGTGACCGCCACATTCAACGTGCAGTCCTGCGCCACCAGCAGTTCGAATACCTGCTCTTGAGACTGACCTGAAGCGGGTAACAAACTGGCGCCGGGCATGCCGTCACAACTCTGAAGATCGTATTGATTGCCAAACGCTGGCGCCGTGTCCCCGGAAAAATCGGGGATTTCCTGTGGCCGCACAATTTCCTCGCAGGTTGACACGGGCTCCACCTGATCCTGTGCGTGTGCAAAATTGGCGCCACAACAGATGATGGCCGCAATAGTTGCGCGCATGATCTCTACCCTAACTCAATAACAATCGATTGAGCGCAGTCTAGCAGGCCATGCGCTGCCCGGCATTCTGGACGCGGTCCGCGCTAGTCCAGATATTTATTGACGATTGCCTGGTGGCGGCCGTCGGCCTTGAGCGTTCGAATCGCGTCATCAATGCGCGCCAGTGTTTCAGGTGTGACGCTGACCTTACTGAACATAAGGTTGACGTCGCCGCTGTTGATTTCAATCGGGTGCGTTGCGATCTGGTCGCCCAGATTGCGTGCGCGAAACGCACGCGCGGCGACAAAAGGATCGTCGAGAAAACCATCGATTTCAAAATCGAGCAGCCGCGCGTAGTTGAGTTCGCCCACGGTGGCGCCGACGAACTTGTCGGCCAGCATCGGATCCTCCTGCAAGGCGGTTACGTTGGCGCCGTAGGTGTATTGCTCGGTGACACCCAGGCGGAATTCACTTTGCATCAGTTGCTCGACGGAGGTGAACGGAAATTTCTCCGTCTCGCCCTGGCGCACGTAGAGCTTGAAGGTTTCGCTGCGATAGGGCTGCGAAAACCATGCGAACGATTCACGTGCGGCGTTACGTGTCGCGCCTGTGAGCACATCGACTTCGCCTTTTTGCAGCCGTTGCATCAGCGTGCCCCAGCGGCCTTCCACAAAATCCACATCGCACTCGGCAATGTCGGCAATGGTTTCGATCAATTCCACGTCCAGACCGCGAAGATTGCCGTCCACGTCCCGATACTGATACGGCTCCCACGGATCCCATCCCATCAAAAGCGTACATTCGGATGGCGTGTCTATCTGTGCAGCAGACAGAGGCGCGGCAGGCGGGTCTGACGGAGGTGGCGGTGGTTCGGTGCAGCCGAGGATCAGGAATAAGGCAAAAAAGTGGGGCAGGGGAACTCTTCGCATGCGAATACTCCTTGCGGGCGGAGGTGCGAGAATTCCGCAGTCGCCCTGCCTTAAGCGTAGACCATACTGGCGCTTCTGCCACCGGTATCAGACCGGTGCGTACCTTGGGGGCAAGCCGGGTGCTACTATTTCGTCTGTTTCCACAGCCAATCCTGTAAAGAGATGTTTATGCTCAACGTAATTGCGCAGCGCACCAGTCTGCTGCTGCTTGCCATCGCGATCAGTTGCGCCGCGTCAGCCGACGTTACGGTGATCAAGGCTGGCAGTCTGTTCGACTCGCGTACCGGCAACGTGTCGCGTGATGTCGTCCTGGTGGTTGAGGACGACAAAATTACGGCCGTGGGTGACGCTGATCTGGCGATTCCGGCAAATGCCACCGTGATTGACCTGTCCGACGCCTTTGTGATGCCGGGTCTTATGGATATGCACACGCATGTCGTCGGCAATCTCGACAACTATTTTTTTGCCCGCTATTTCCAGTCACCACATCGCGCCACCATCGGTGGCGTCGTGAACGCGAAGAAAACGCTGCTGGCGGGTTTCACGACGATTCGCAATGTGGGCGCCGCGGACTACGCTGACATCGCGTTACGCAATGCGATCAACGCCGGCGAGATTCCGGGCCCGCGTATGGCTGTGTCCGGACCTTCGCTTGGCATTACCGGCGGCCATTGCGACAACAACCAGCTGAACCATGGGTTTGCTGAGCGCAGCGACGGCGTCGCCGACGGTCCGTGGGCCGTGCGCGAACTGGTGCGCCGGAACATCAAATACGGGGCGGATCTGACCAAGTTTTGTGCCACCGGCGGCGTGTTCTCAAAGGGCACGAAGGTGGGCATGACGCAGTATACACTCGAAGAAATGCAGGCGATTGTTGATGAGTCGCATACCCACGAACGACGCGTGGCGGCGCATGCGCACGGTACCGACGGCATCAAACGCGCCATCGAAGCCGGCGTAGACTCCATCGAGCACGCCAGCTTTCTGGACGCGGAGGCGGTGCGTATGGGTATCGCAAAGGGCACGTTCTTCGCGCTCGATATTTACAACACCGAGTACACGCTGGAACAGGGCGCCGCGAACGGCGTGCCGGAAGAAAACATCAACAAAGAGCGCGAAGTGGGCGTCCGTCAACGCGAGAGCTTTTCGCTGGCCGTCAAGATGGGCGCCAGGGTTGTGTTCGCAACGGATGCCGGCGTCTACCCCCACGGCGACAATGGCAAGCAGTTCGCACGTGCGGTGCGTTTCGGCATGACGCCGGCGCAGGCCATTCAGTCAGCCACCCACGTGTCGGCGCAATTGCTCGGTTGGGAAGATCGCGTCGGCCATATAGCCCCCGGCATGTACGCGGACCTGGTTGCCGTCGACGGTGACCCGCTGACTGACATCAGCCTGTTGGAGGACGTCGATTTCGTGATGAAAGGCGGCGTGGTGTACAAGTCCCAGGCACGGTAAGAACGCATGAAAGTTTCCTGGCTACCTTCCTGGCTGATACCCGACGGGCGTCTTGGTCTGACCCACTCGCCCGGCGTGTCGGCGACCACGCGCGATCAGGATCTGCAGTTCTTGCGCAATGAAAACGTCGCGCGCATCGTGTGTTTGCAAGAAGCATTCGAGATGCGTTACAGCGACATGGACGACGAGACCATCGAGATGCGAGCAGCCGCGGTGCAGGAGTTTGGTATGCGCTTTACTCACTGTCCGGTGCCGGATCACGGGGTGACATCAATGGAGGAATTTGTCGATCTGGTCAAGGTCATTCGTGCTGACCTGGCGCGCGGTGACACGGTTATCCTGCACTGCTTCGCGGGTCTGGGGCGCGCGGGCACCACGGCGGCATGCGTGCTGGTGAATGACGGCATGGAGCCGGGCGCGGCGATCTTTGAGACGCGTGAGGCGCGACCCGGTGCGATCCAAAGCGAAGCGCAGGAAAAATTTATCCATGCGTTCGCTGCGCGCGTTACTTCTTGAGTGGGTGGTCGTCCGGCAAGTGTTTCGCGGCCCACGACGCCAGTCGTTTTTTCTTGTTCGGTAGCGACAGCTGCGCGTTGGCCAATGGGATAATGGCCTTGTCGTGGACCAGAAGCCGATAGCAATATTCGACTTTCTCGTCGGCCGAGTCGGTCGCTTCAAATTCCACGATGCCGCGTTTCACCGCGTCGTCCATGATCATCTGCAGCGCCTCTTTCACCAGCGCTGTTTCGTTCTTGGATTTTTTCATGTTGGTTGTCCCGATTGTTGGTGAACACTAAACCACAGGCGTTCCGCGCTTGCTCAGCTCCTGCATGACGGCAGTGGCATCCCCGAGCGCCAGCATGACGATCAAATCCCCGGGCTTTGCCCAGTCCAGCGCCTCGCGTAGTGCGTCAAGCTCCAGCTCATGATGCGCGATCTGGTCGTCGCGCGCGCCCTGTGCTAGAAACTCCTTGCGCAGGACGTGGAATACTTCTTGCGGTTCGCGTCCGCGTCGATAGGCGGCCAGCTCGGATATCAGTATGCGATCAAAGCCACACTGCCACGCCACTTGCGCCTGTTCGCGAATGGAATCGTCCGTGCGGTCGCCGGCCTGACCAAAGGCCAAGAGGCGACGCCGGGCATCTCGCCGGGTGGCCAGGTTGAAAATTGCCGCCATGCCCTGGGGGTTGTGCGCGAAATCGACCAGCACTTCAACATCGTCGACGACGAAGAGGTTGCCGCGGCCAGGGTTGTCCGCGGCGGTCATGCTGGTCAGGCCGTGGCTGATAAATGTGTCGTCAACGCCCAGTGCGCTGCTCAATGCGGCGGCACCGAGGGCGTTGGCGATGTTGTGTCTTGCGGCCCCGTTCATGGTCAGTGGGATGTCGTCCACTTTGCAAAGGGCATGCCACTGGCCATTTGCACACCGCGCAAGGGCGCCTTCGCGGATCGTCCATGCCGCGCCGCCTTGTTCGATGTGGCGCACGAGTACCGGGTTGTCCGGTACCAGGGCGAACCACACGATGGGCGTGCTGAGCGTCTGCGATTTACTGACGAGCAGCGCGTCATCCGCGTTGAGCACGACCACCGAATCGTTATCCAGCGCGCGCGTCACGATCCATTTACAGTCGAGCAGCTCTTGCATATCGCGCGAGCCAAAATCGCCCAGATGATCCTCGGCAATGTTGGTAATCAGCGCCGCATCCACACGCGCGACGCCCAACCCTCGCCGCAACAAGCCGCCACGCGCGGTTTCCAAAATTGCGACGTCGACATCACTTTGGCGCAGCGCAAGTCGTGCGCCGCCCGGGCCTGAGTAGTCACCGGTGTCAATGACGCGATCGTTGACGCCCACCCAATCGGTTGAGCTCAGGCCGACGTTAAGGCCGGCTGCACGAACCATGCTGGCGGCCATGCGTACCGACGTGGTTTTGCCGTTGGTGCCGGTCACAAGCGCAATGGGCACATCGTGATGCGCGCTCCAGTCTACTTGTGTGGGTGCGGGCAGTGCGTCGGCTGGCCAGACTTTGCTATGGCGTCCAAGGCCAAATGACACTTCGTCGTCATCCCACAGGGCCGTTACCTTATGCACAGCGGCGGCGTCGAGCAATATGGTCAGTGCGTCGTTGCGTTCGTCAGCAAGCGCTTCACGCAGTGGGGGGAGTACAATTTCATCAGCTACCGGTGTGCCGCCGGTGAGCTGTGCGTGGGTGGCATGCCATGCGGCATCATTGATATCGATGGCGGCGTAAAGCATGTCCACCGGTGCTGCGAGCGCGAGTGAGACGCCGCCGCGCGCGAAGCGGTGACAAGCGGTCGGCAGGTCGCTCAGACACAGCGCCGCCAAAAGACGCTTGATGTGCGCTTGCCACGCCTCGACGATACGCTGTGTGTCGCCCGGATTGCAGTCGATATCCATGACTGCGCTGGCGCGGTCCCACAAAAGGTTTGGACCGGTGTAGCGTCGTGAGTCGAGCTGCTTCATCGCCGATTTACCGGGCGGACCACTAATCGCCTTCTTCGCGCGCAATACGTACGCCGCGCTCATCGCGAATGATGTCGACTTCGCTATCCATCTCAAACTCGGGCGTGTCGGGCAACTCAATACGGGTTGGCGGCGACTTC
>CAYGSQ010000163.1:0-6894 GCA_964352435.1 uncultured Gammaproteobacteria bacterium
CTTGAAAACCAGCAAGGGCTAATACCCTTCGAGGGTTCGAATCCCTCCCTCTCCGCCATTTTCCTGCGGGCCGCATCTGCCCGCACGATTTATCCACTTTTTTGCCACATTTGGTCCGTAGCCTTCGGGGTTAGATGGACGGTTGGGCGTCGGATATATTGACAGCCACATTTTTACACATCGTATTATGCTAAAAGAATTTATCATTAGCGTCTGTTTTTGTTAGTATTTACGGTCTTGGCGTGATTACTGCAATTGGGCTTTTGCGTCTCGAATTACCGAGTCGGATTACGTCACATTGCGACCTGGTCTGGCCTCCGGCGACGCCGGCTGGCTAAAGCGTCTGGTCAGTCATGCGTCATAAATGTGACTCGTTGCTGCGCATTCTTGCGCCTGTTTAGAGACAGTTACGAGCTGCAGGCATAGCGACAATGGCTGACCGTTTGTCGATGGAGTTTCTCGAAAATGAACAAAATGAATATGCGCTTGTTTGCGGCGACCGTGGCACTGGTTTGGGTATCGATGATGCCTGCCGCCGCGTTGGCTCAAGGTGCCAATGACTATCGCCTCAACCCGGGCGATGTACTGCGGATTTCCGTTTGGAATGAAGAAAATCTGGAGCGCGAAGTTCTCGTGCGGCCAGATGGTGGTATCAGCTTCCCACTGGTGGGTGACGTGGCGGCCGCGGCGCGGACCGTCACCGACGTGCAGGAGGCGATCCGTACGCGTCTTGAAACCTACGTGCCCGATGCGGTTGTGACCGTTGCAGTGTTGTCTGTCAGCGGCAACAAGGTTTACGTGCTGGGCAAGGTTGCACGCCCCGGCGAATACGTGATGAACAACAAGCTGGACGTGATGCAGGCACTGGCAGTCGCCGGTGGTGTGACGTCGTTTGCTGCGGAAAATAAAATCCAGATTTTGCGTCGTGGCCCAAGTGGCCAACAGCAGGCGATTGGATTTCGCTACGCTGAGGTGAAAGACGGCAAATCGCTGCAGACCAATATCATCCTCAAGAGCGGAGATGTGGTCGTTGTTCCGTAGCACCCAACAACTCGCCCGCGCTGTTCTTGCGATCGCCGCCATCGGCGTCGCAAGCAGCGCTATGGGTGCGCAGTATTTGTTCACCCCAAGCATCGATCAGTATTTTCAGTGGGATGACAACTTGCTGGTTGCCAACGAGCCGCCACCCGGCTCAACGGCGATGTCGCAGGTTGTTAAAACCTCGATGTACCGCCTGAGCCCGACAATGGGTGTTTCGGTAACTGGGGATCGACTGAGCCTCACCGGCCGTGCACGCGCCGATTTCTCGATTTTCGACGACGAGACGTTCAATACAGAAGATCAGTTTGTTTCGTTCAGCGCGCGCTACGGCAGTGAAACGTCGCTTCTACAATTGGATGCCGACGTGCGTCGTCAGTCTCAGCGCACGGCTGAGATTGATTCAAGCGGTTTGCTTGGTGGCGCCGATCGTGTTGAGCTGTATAGCGTGCGGCCTGCGTTTATTTGGCAGCTCAACGATTTGTACCGTTTCACGACAGGCCTGTCGTTCAACGCGCAGCAGTTCGCGGCGATCGGCTTCAACGACTACAAGACCTACGGTGCCGACATCGCGTTGTCGCGCCAGCTCAGTCAGCGCAAGTCCATCGATCTAACCATCTTTACATCCGAGTACGAGACTGAGTCGCGCAGCTTCGATCAGTGCCAGTTCGGTTTCTTTCAGGTGGGTGGAGGCTTCACGGTAGGCCAGGAGTGTTCGTTCTTTGACACCCTGCGCGAGTCGACGACCCTGGGTGCACAAATCGGTTTTCACTGGCAGGTCTCAGAAGACACTCAGATCTCTCTTTCGATTGGTGCGCGCGAAGTTGAAGCACGCGACATCGCGCAAAACATACTGACCGAATGCATTTTCAATGTTTCGCTGACCGAGTTGCTTGAAGCGTGTACGGCGTTGGCGGAGCAGGAGACGGCGGTCGACTCATCGGGCTTGATCACCAGTGCATCGTATAGCAAGACGGGCGAAAAGCTGTCTTTGAACTTTAGTTATTCGCGCTCGATTTCACCAGTTGGGCTCGGGTTTTTGATTGAGTCTGATCAGATCGACGCGCGCGCTGACTATCGCTTGTCTGATCGTGGTCGGATCACGGGACGCATTAACTCCCAGCGCTCGGAAGCGGCGGCGTCGCGCGACATCTTCAATCGTGAGTTTCTCAGTTTTGAAGTGGGCCTGCCCTGGCGGGTGGCGCAGCATTGGTTTGTCAGCCCGGGCATACGCTATCGGGAACAAGACGCCAATTTTTTGCGTGAAACGGCCGAGTCGCTGACCGGTTACATACAAGTAAGTTACAGACCGCAGGCTATACAAGTCTCGCGTTAAAGCAAAACGGGCTCGTCATCGAGCCGAGGTAATGACTGTGGAAGAAACAAAACTGTCGTTGGTCGACTACGTCAACATTATCAAGCGACGTCGCATGCTGATGCTGATTACGTTCATCATCATCATGATTCTGTCTCTGATTGTGACGTTTTTGCTGCCAGCCACGTATCGCTCCAGCGCGCTGATTATGATTGAGGGGCAGGACATTCCTGAGGATCTTGTACGCTCAACGGTCACCAGTTTTGCTGACGAGCGCGTGCAACGAATTACGCAGCGCGCGATGACCTCGGTCAACCTGTCCAGCATCATCGACAAACACGATTTGTATCCACGCGATGTCGAACGTATCCCGCGCAGCGAGATCATCGAAGACATGCGCGAGGACATCACCATTGATCTGGTGGCCGCCGACGTGATCGATCCGCGCAGCGGCCGTCCGACCAAAGCGACCATCGCATTTTCGATTGCTTTCGACTACCAGAACGCGGTGGCCGCGCAGAAGGTCGCAAATGACCTGGTGAGTCTGTATAGCGAGGTCAACCTGGTCGAGAGTAAGGATCAGGTGGAAGGCGCCGCGAGCTTCCTGGAAAGTCTCGCGGAGGACCATTCTCGACGCGTGCTTGAGCTGGAAGAAAAACTGGCTGAACTGAAAACCCAAAACGGCCTGGCGTTGCCAGAACTCATGCCCTCAACCTTGCAGATCATGCAACGGATTGAGCGCGAGTCGGCCTCGACCGAAGCGAAACTTCAGGCACTCAAGAATCGCATCATCTTTTTGGAAGCACAGCTGGTGCAGACAGACCCCTACGTTGCCGGCTCTGGCGATCAAGGTGTCACCGACCCCGCACAAGCGCTGGCAATTCTTGAAAGTGAGCTGCGCATTGCGCAGTCCCAATATGCGCCCGGTCACCCCGACGTGCGGCGCTTCAAGCGTATGATCGCTGAGCTCGAAGCACAGTCGGGCGTGTCAGCTGCGCCAGACGTGACGCTAATTGATCAGCAACTTGAGCTTGCTCGCTCGGAACTGGACGGTGCACGTGCGCGTTACGGGCAAGACCACCCTGAAGTCACGCGTCTAACGCGACTGATGGAAAATCTGCGTAATGAGCGCGTGGTCGCATTTTCCTCTTTCCTGAGCGATACCGTGACGCCGGCGCCATCGATTTCCACTGAAATCAACGTGCGCGAGGGGCCAGGCACGGACACACCCGTGGTAGGCACGCTCGAGCGTGGTAGTGAAGCATCTGTCGTTGATGCCTCGAACGAGCAGTGGTTCAAAATTGTTCTTGAAAACGGGGTCCAGGGCTTCGTAAATCGTTCAGTGTCGACCGTGATGCCGCGTGAACGTGCGCCGGTTGCCGCCAGCAATGCGACAGCGGACGAAGTGCCCAGCAATCCGGCGTACATCACGCTGCAGGCAAACTATGTGCAGGCGCAATCTGAGGCCGAGTCACTGATTGGTCTGTATCGTAAGCAGCAGGAACAACTAGCCGAATATCAGGCCATTATTGAGCGTACGCCGCTGGTTGAACGCGAGTACTCAGCGCTGTTGCGTGACCTGACGGCGGCGCGCGAGCAGCTCGGGATCACCTCTGCCAAAGCGGAGGAAGCGCGCATCGGTGTGGCCTTGGTTACCGGCAAACGGGCGCAGTCGTTCAACTTGCTTGAGCCACCCATCGCGCCTACGCAGCCACATTGGCCCAACCGCTGGGTGCTCGTGTTCCTCGGCTTTGCGCTGTCGCTGTGCGGCACGCTTGGGGCCGCGGCTCTGGCAGAGGGTGTCGACGACAGTGTCCGCTCTCCCGGTGACATCGCGGCGATTATCGGCGGTCCGCCTATCGCGTTGATTCCGGCGATTGCCAGCGAGCGTGAGACGAAGAGCTCGCGGCGCGGTTTATACATAGGCTTGGTCGCAGTTGTGGCTCTGATTGCAGTGTTGCTGCTGATGGCGCACCTGTTGATCAAGCCTCTAGATGTCTTGTGGTTTGCGATCATGCGCAGACTCGGTCTGTGATCAATGACGGCACCAGGTAAGTAGATATGGAAAGAATTAAACAAGCTCTGGAGCGCGCGAAGCTCGAACGCGAAACGGGTCAAAAACAGGCCCCCGAGCTCATTCGTCGCGCCGAACCCGCCACGTCTGCGCGCGGCGAAAAAGTCATCTACACAGAGACGCAGGTGTTTCGGCCATCGCAACACGTGCTCGACGAGAACCGGATTCTTGGCGGACTGAGCGCAGGCGTTGCCACCGATGCCTATCGCATGTTGCGGACCCGTGTGCTGCAAAAAATGCGCGATAACGGCTGGACGTCGCTGATGGTCACCAGTGCCGGCGTAGGTGAAGGCAAGAGCCTTACCGCAACGAATTTGGCCATATCACTGGCCCGCGAGGTCAGCCATACGGTTTTACTGGCCGATCTTGATTTGCGTCGCCCGGGGCTGCACGAGCTGTTTGGCTTCCAGCCCAAGGCGGGCGTGGTCGATTGCTTGCGCGACGGTGTGCCCATTTCTGACGTGCTGTTCAATCCAAGCATCGATCGCCTTGTTGTGCTGCCCGCAAGGCAACGTGTTGAAAGCTCATCGGAGCTACTCGGCTCGCCTGAGATGCTGGACGTCATTGCGGATATCAAGAATCGCTATCCCGATCGCATCGTTATTTTTGATCTGCCGCCGGTGCTGTCAACCGATGACGCTCTGGCCTTTTCGCCGAACGTCGACGCCGTGTTGCTGGTTGTTCAGGAAGGGCACACGAGTCAGAGCGAATTGCGCGCCGTTTACGAAGTGCTCGGGGATGCCAATATTCTGGGTGTCGTGCTCAATCGCACTGACGATTACACCGCCGCTTACTACTAAACGCGACGCACGTTGCGTTTAATCAGTTTCTGACGGAACATCTTCGCCATGTATGAGGAATTCTACGGCTTTTCAGAAAAGCCGTTCACATTGTTGCCCGATCCTTCGTTCCTGTATCTGGGCAAAAAGCACAAGATGGCGTTGACGATGCTTCAATACGGCATGGTCAACAACGCCGGCTTTAGTGTGATCACCGGTGAGATCGGGTCGGGTAAAACCACCCTGATCCGGCGTCTGCTCGATGAAATGGACTCGGATACCACCGTCGGGCTGATTAGCAATACACATCAGTCCTTTGGCGAATTGCTGCAGTGGGTGTTGATGGCTTTCGGCCTTGACTACAAGGGCAAGGAAAAAATCGAGCTGTACGAAGACTTCATGAAATTTGTGGTCGATGAGTACGCCAACAATCGACGCACTGTGCTAATCATTGATGAAGCGCAAAACCTGGCGGTCGAGACCCTTGAAGAGTTGCGCATGCTCTCGAATATTAACGCCGACAAGAACCAGGTCCTGCAGCTGGTCATGGTCGGGCAGCCCGAGCTACGTGCCACGCTGATGCTGCCCAGTCTGAAGCAGTTTGCGCAGCGCATTTCTGTTAGCTACCACCTCGATGCACTTAGTGCTCAGGAAACCGTAGACTACGTTCATCACCGCATCACCGTGGCAGGTGGCAATCCCGAGTTAATCCCGGAGAGCGCCTGTTCAATGGTGTGGTACTACAGTCGTGGCGTGCCGCGGGTCATTAATAGTATCTGCGATACCGCATTGGTGTATGGATTTGCCGAGCAGGTCGAGTCGATTTCCGGTGCATTGATCAAAGATGTCGTGCGTGATCGCAAGCTGGGCGGTATCTTTGCCGGTCGCGGTGGCGTGGCGCAGCAAAGCGGTGCTGAAGAAATCGTCGAATAGTCGCGGCCACAAGCGACATCTTTTTCCTATCGAATTTCCACAAGAGGCTGCGGAACAGTGAAAAAAGCACTTATTACGGGCGTTACCGGCCAGGACGGGGCGTACCTGGCGGCGCTGCTGATCAACAAGGGCTATCAGGTGCACGGGGTCAAGCGACGTTCGTCGTTGTTTAACACCGACCGCATCGATCACCTGTATCAGGATCCGCACGTCAAGGATCGCCAGTTGGTTCTGCACTACGGCGATATGACCGATTCGACGAATTTGATTCGAATCGTGCAGGAAGTACAGCCGGACGAGATTTATAATCTGGCCGCGCAAAGCCACGTCGCGGTGTCGTTTGAGACACCCGAATACACGGCAAATTCGGACGCGCTGGGAACGCTGCGCTTGCTCGAGGCCGTGCGCATTCTGGGCATGGAAAAGACCACACGGTTTTATCAGGCCTCGACGTCCGAGTTGTACGGCAAAGTGCAGGAGGTTCCGCAAACCGAAACCACGCCGTTTTACCCGCGTTCGCCCTATGCGGCCGCCAAGATTTACGCCTACTGGATTACCGTTAACTACCGCGAGGCGTACGGCATGTACGCGTGCAATGGCATCCTGTTCAATCATGAGTCGCCGTTGCGTGGCGAGACGTTTGTGACTCGCAAGATCACGCGCGCACTGGCGCGCATTTCGTTGGGCCTGCAGGACTGCCTGTATCTTGGCAATCTGAATGCCTTGCGCGACTGGGGTCATGCCAAGGACTTTGT
>CAYGSQ010000163.1:6904-7227 GCA_964352435.1 uncultured Gammaproteobacteria bacterium
CGCCACCGGCGTGCAGTATTCGGTGCGGCAATTTGTCGACGCCGCGGCGGCCGAGCTCGATATGAAAATTGAATGGCGCGGGGAAGGCCTCGATGAGGTCGGTGTTGACGAAAAAGGTCGTGAAATTGTCCGCGTCGACCCGCGTTATTTCCGACCCACTGAAGTGGAAACGCTGCTGGGCGATCCCACCAAGGCGCGTGAAAAACTCGGCTGGGTGCCACGAACCACGTTCGCCGAAATGGTGGCAGAAATGGTGCGGGCCGATCATGACGACGCGCAGCGCGACGAGTTGGTGGCCAAGAAAGGCTTCAAGACCTTTAGCT
>CAYGSQ010000164.1:0-7219 GCA_964352435.1 uncultured Gammaproteobacteria bacterium
CGTTAATGAGCTTGTTGTTAAACCCATAGCGCGGCTGTCGAAACAGTACCGGGCCCGGGCTGTCCAGTTTCACCAGCAGTGCAATCACGGCCATGACGGGCAATGCACACAGCGTCAGCAGTCCGCCAACGATCGTATCTTCAGCTTTTTTGACCAGTGCTTGCGCACCGGTAAACGGCTTGCGTGACATGGCCAGCACGGGCACGCCCGCGCACTCACGGAAACGGGTGGGCAACATGTTCAGACCCGCCAGATCCGGGCTCAGGCTGACGTGTACGGGCAACACGCGTAACGCGTTTACCACGCTGGTCACGCGCTGCGGCGCATCCCACGGCAACGCCACCAGAATCTCGTCGCAGCGATGCGTGCGTGCGTATTTAACCAGGTCTTCAAGGTTACCTAGCAAAGGTACGCCGCATACGTCCGGGCTGATGCGCTTGAGTCGGTCATCAAAGACGCCGACCACTTTGCTCAGCGGATCATTTAATGATCGCAGATGACGGATGAGTTGCTGGCCACGCTCGCCACCGCCGACGATCACAATGTTGTGTGCCAATTCGCCCGCGCGCGTCGCGCTGCGCAGATACCACGACAGCAGGATGCGCCCCATGACGACCATGCCGGAGCCGGCAATAATCCAGGTGAAGACCCATACACGCGAGAACGTTGCAGATTCCTTGAGCGCAAACAGTACGCCGATGAAAATGCACAAGACGGCCAGCATGGTGATCCCGATGCGTGGCGCTACCGTCGTCGGCTTGGTCAGAGCGTTCAACCGATAGAGATCCGTCAGGTAGAAGGCCAGCACCGTGGTCACACTGAGTGCTGCCGTCACTGGCACGTACAAAGCATAGCTCTGTGCCGTCCAGCCAACGTAGCCGACAAACGTCAAAATGCCGGGAATGGCCAGCAGAAGCATGTCGAGAAATGCCGAGAAAATCTTGACTGCATCAATGGATAAAACACGATCTTGCGACTCCCAAATGAGAGTCGACTCTTGCGTCGTCGCTTGCATAGCCCGCTACCTTGCCCTGAGTCTTCTAGGGGTCCTCTTTACGAGAACCAGTCTTATTGCAGGGCCGCGTTGGCCGTCCTGCGCTTATTATTTAACGTTGCTCTTGTAGATTGACTAGCAGCTTCTGTGCCAGTTCTCGCGTTATCTTAGTTTTTCTGCAGATAAGCGTATTACATCGACTGTTACGGCGCTATACGTGTACACACTCGTTTGCAGTTAGGCTTTTTTCGAATCGGGATGAGGCAAAATACCGGGGCGACGACCCGGATCAGTGCAAGAAACTTTATTTGGTTTGACGCATTCCATTACGCAATGCGTCGCGGTCAAACAGCTTGCGCCGCGCTTCTGGTGCCGCGCGCACCAGACAAAACGCGACGATGACCCATGTATGCCAATCGAGCAGCGCTGCGCCTGACGGAGCCGCCAGGATAAAGGCGATTAGAAATAGTATAAAAAACGCGAGCCGGATTGACTGACTGGCGACCAACTCCATGTCTCCGCCCGAACGACGGATGGCATAGAGCGACCAGGTGCGCACGATGTGCGCACAGATCAGCGCGTAACCCACAGGGCTTGAAGAGAAAATGACCACCAGGCTGAAGTACTTGCCGAAGTGCAACAGGATATAGCCAAACACGCGCCACACCATCGGCATGCGGTTATATAAGTAAAACAGCAGACGCCCGGCCACCACCACCACGAGCCACAGCACGATCAAGGTCGCCTGCTCCGCCAACGCCCCGCCGCCCACATCGACACCCAATCGCGTGAGCGTTGCGTGCTGCATGTCGCGACCCAGCATCCACACGCCGCTTAACGTCAGCGCAACGATCCAGTACCAGGCCGCCGGCTGCAGCTCGACATCCTTGAACTGCTCGTAGTCCTGCGCCAGTTTGGGCCGCGCCTCATTCAGGTAGCCAATGCGATCGTTCTCGGCATAGCCCAGCTCGTAAGCAGCTAAAAACCCCACAAAAAGTAGTGTTGCTGCCACCCACAGCGAGACACTGAACGGGTGGAAAAACACCGTCGCTAACAGGATGATGGGGAGTTCTTCCAGAAACATCTGCTTGACGACAAACTCGGGCGATCGCTTGACGCGCGCAGAGTAGAAAAACGGCACATAGACGCCCGCCAGCTCGTTGTGATTATCCAATCCCACAGGCTCGATCAGATAGCCGTGATCGACGCTTTCGAGCAGGTCTTCGTCGTCCATGGAGTCGGTAATAACGACATCTTTGGCAGGCTTTGGTGCAAGCGATTGAGCGCTCAGAAAGACCAGCTTGCCGGCGCGGCGCACCTGGCTTGGGCGCAATAACGAGCTGCCCACTAATGTCGCATTTTCAAGCGCGCTGCCGCGCAAGAGCATTTCTACGAAATAGCGGTAGCCATTGGTGACAATCACCACCCGGTCCAGGTCGAGCTGACCCAACATCTGCATCAGTTCAGGGTTTTGGTATTTTGCGAACAAGGCCGGGGCCTTACGCCGAAACAACCACAGCGTCCACGGCAGCATCAGCATGACGGCCCAGATACGCACGGCATCACGCCACAAGAAATCCGCCCGCGGATGCCTGGACACCGACCACGGCGTCAGCACCCTCAATATGCGCAGGAAAAACGCGGTAATAAACGCGGGGCGCCCGGAATTGAGGAACGCTTCCGTCGAATTCGACTGGAAGAGTGTGTAATCAAAATCGACGTAGACACGTGCGTCCGCGTCCGCAACCAGATGCTGCAATATGGGCGTAGTGGACGCGAAGGTACGAATTCTACTTTTTTTGTTTGTGATCGCGCTGTTCATTGATCATCAGAAATTCGCTGCTGGCTTCAATAGTACGCCACTTGTGCCGGAATTAGGCCGCCATTCATCAAGAATCGTAAACTCGGCCCACTATTGGCTCATTGGGCCTAATTTCGCCCGCTATTGAGCTATTATTGAGCGCTCAGGGAGCTCCGGCTTCCACCGCCATCAAACAATAAAAAAACCAGTACTGTGTTGATTCCCACCGCCTTAATTTCACGAGCCAAATAGACCATGGACGTTGACATAATCGTGCAGCGCCAGCTCGACAATTTGAGCAGCGGCAATGGTGCCTATCTGGAGACCTTTCTCCTGGTAGCGCAACGTGCCGGCGCGCAGATTCGTATTGTCTTCGCCCCGTGGCGGTCGTTTGGCAATCGGCCATGGGCGTATTTCCACCCTCGCTTCCAGGCCTGCAGCGCGAGCGTTGCGTGGCCGCGCAGCGTACGCATCGGCGATTTTTTTGTATCGGTATCAGCGCGCGTCTGGGGACGCTTTTTCGTACGTATTCTCAAGGCCATCGCACAACGTATCGGATTGAGTCCATCGATCTACAGTTTTTTGGGTGATCCGCTCGAAGCGCGCGAAGAGCGCATGGTCGCCAAGGTTTGCAACGCGGCCAATGCCAAACTGGTGGTCGCCGAGTACAGCTCGCTGGGCCCGGTGCTCAAGCATCTGAACTCATCCATCAAGAAAGGCGTTCTGGTGCACGACCTGTTCTCGGATCGCGCCGCGCGCTTCCGCCGCAACGGGCTCGAACCGGACTTCCTTGAGATCACGACCGCGCAGGAAGCCGATTGGGTGGCCGCCGCCGACGTGTGCTTTTATGCCTCGGCCAATGAGATGACGGCCTTTGGTCTACACCTGCCAAAGAGTCGCGGTTTGTGGTTACGCCCAAGCCCGCAAGCCCACAATGTGATCGACGATGGCGGCGCTCCCCGCGTCGTATTTCTCGGCACGCGTCATGCGGGCAACCTGGACGCGTTGCAGCACTTTATTGATGATATCTGGCCGCTGATTTTGAAAGAACGGCCCACGGTCGAACTGTGGGTCGCCGGATCAATCGAGCGCGATCTGGCCGGTGACGTGCGACGCACCACCAATCTGAAAATACTTGGCCGCGTCGACGAGCTCACGCAAATCGGCGGGCCCAGCTCGATCGGCGTCGCCCCAACCAGACTGGCCACCGGCGTCAGCATCAAGGTTGCAGAATATTTGATGCTTGGCATGCCAAGCGTTGTCTACCCGCTCGCCCTCGAGGGGTTTGGGACCGCGCTGAATGATCTCGTTGAGATCGCGCCCGATGCGGCGGCATTCGCAACAAAAACAATCGCACTGATTGACCAGGACGCGCTACGGGCACGCCGCTCGGAAGAATCCACGCGCGATACCGCCCTGCGCTTATCGAATGATGAAGTGGTCGACTACGTGCGCACCATACTAGCTTAACCAACAGGAACGTTACCGTTATGAACCGACAAAAACTTCTCACTATCGGCCTGGCGTTGGTCGCCACGTCTGCCGCCGCTGACTGGCAGCCAACCTTTGTCGACAATTTCGACGGCAACGAGGTCGACAAATCAGCTTGGGTACCAGGCCGCGAAATATTGCCGCGACGCATTCAGTACTACGATGCCGACGCTGCCAGCGTCGTCAACGGCAAGCTGCGCATGTCCGTTCTTGATCGCGCTGAATCGGATCGCCCATACACCGCGGCGACGGTCACAACCCAGGGCATTTTCAAACAGCAATTTGGCTATTTCGAAATGCGCGCCAAAGTACCTGCTGGCAAAGGCTACTGGCCGGCGTTCTGGCTGATGCCTGAATCGGGCCGCTGGACCAGCGAAATCGATATCAGTGAATTTCGTGGCCACCTGACCGACACGGTGCACTACGGCTTTCACTATGGCTTTTCGCTGCAAAACCAAAACGGACTGACCGCGCCATTGCCCATCGACGCAGCTGACTCATTCAACAATTATGCGGTGCACTGGACCCCGGAGCGCATCGACTATTTGTTTAACGGGCAGGTCATGCATTCGGTGACCGATGCGGCGTCGGTCGCTAATGCCGACTCCGAGATGTTCGTTATTTTGAATGTCGCCCTGGCCTCACAACATTCGGGCTGGATCCCGACGATTGACGCCGATACCGATTTGTCCGGCGACTACGAAATCGACTATGTCCGCGTTTACACCGAAGTCCCGTCCGGCCCCTATGCCAGCATCCCGGCGCCCACCACGCCAGTTGCCGACGTGCGGGTTACGGCCTATGACAACACGGCGCTCGATGTGGATCGCATCGGCGAAGGCCCGGGTACCGACATTATGCGGACGCCTGGCCCAATCTCCGGAGCACTGAAACTCACGGCACACAAAGCCGACTACAACGGTCAGGTCAGCGTCGTGCTGACCCAGATGAGCAACTTCAACAACAGTGACGGCCGCTATGACAAGAGCGCCGCGCTCGAGACGCGCAACATCAACATCAGCATGGATACGCTGGGTGAAACGCAAACCATCAACTACGCGTTCGACACCATTATCTCGAGCCCCAGCGCCTACAGCGTTGACGTTATCGTCAAGGACTTTACAACCAATAACAAGAAGAGTCTGGCCACACATCGCGTGGTGCAATACGTTGATTCAACGCAAACCCAAACCACGGCATTCTTTGAAGGCTTCTTCCGCACCGGCGTCGCGTCCTACGCTAACGACCAGGTCAACACGACTTTGCAGGTCCAGTTGCAGCAGGCCATGCTGACCCCGCACTTGAACGTCACCTATGAACTGGTTGACGCGTACGCAGATGAAGTTTTGTTCACCCAGACTGCAACCGTGGAGCACGACCAGGTCGGGCTGATTGAACTCTCAGCAGCAATGGCCACGACACTGGACACGGAACTGTCCGTTGGCTTGATTGCAGAAGTGACAGATGCGAGCGGCGGCTTCTCGATCGCGCGCTACGGCATCCACGTCGCCGGTACCGCGCCCCTGCCCGATGGCTGGACGCCCGACAGCGGCCCCATCACGCCACCGATTGGCGGCGGCACCATACCACTGCAAAACTGGACGGCCACGTTTGTCGACAACTTCGACGGCAACGCGCTAAATGCCAGCTCATGGATCCCCAACCGGGATCAACTGCCGCGCCGCCTGCAGCACTACGACAAGGACTCGCTCTCGGTCAACGACGGCCATCTTGAAATCAAGGTGCTTAACCGGCCGGAGTCTGATCGTCCGTACACGAGCGGGACGATCTCCACGCAAGGCCTGTTCAAGCAGCAGTACGGCTACTTTGAAATTCGCGCCAGTATTCCTAAAGGCAATGGTTTCTGGCCTGCGTTCTGGCTCATGCCCGAATCGGGTCAGTGGACCAGCGAAATCGACATCGCGGAGTTCCGTGGTCAGCTTCCAGAGACGGTGCATCACGCGTACCACTATGGTTTCCGCCTGCGCAACGAAAATGGCAAGACCGTGCAGTTAGGTGGCGACCTGTCCAACTCGTACAACAACTTTGCCGTTTACTGGACACCGGAACGCATCGACTTCCTGTTCAACGGCATCATTGTTCATTCGCTGACCGACGCCGAAGCGATCGCCAATGCCAACTCGGACATGTACCTGATTTTGAACCTGGCACTGTCGTCGCAACATGCATCAGAGTGGATTCCTGTGGTCGACGAGTCGACCGATTTCGCTGAAACCTTCTCAATCGACTATGTGCGTGTCTATGAGCCCGATCCGAACGGCGAGCATGTCGGCATTCCTGTCGCCCAAAGCGTGATCGGCGACCTGGCTGGTGTTGCGTACGACAATACGGCACTCGAAATTGACCGCGTTGCCAGCTCGATTGAGAGCGACATTTTGCGGACACCAGGCCAAATCCGCGGCCAGTTCAAGGCTACGTCACACAAAGACAACTACAGTGGCCTCGTGTCCGTCATGCTCGTACCCATTCTCGAGTTCAATCCTTCCGATGGTCGTTTCACCAAGGGCGCGACGCTCGATGTGCAGAACCTCACGATTGATCTGGCGAACGCGGGCGACAGCACGCTCATCGACTACGTATTCGATCCAGTCGTCGCGACACCCGGCGCATATTCGGTCGATTTCGTTGTGCGCGATACGGCGACGAACAACAAGCGCAGCTACGCTGGACATCGCTTCGTGCAGTATGTGGATGCGACGATTCCGGACACCACGGTATTTTTTGAAGGCTATGTTCGTCACCTGGCGGCCACCTATGAAAACGGCCAGGTCAATGCACGCGCAACCATTCAGATGCAGCAGGCCATGCTCGCACCCGCCATTGACGTGACGTATGAGGTCGACGAGCCGCAAACCGAATCAGACATCGCATCGACGTCGCAGATCATCGAGCACGATCCTCTCCCTCAAATG
>CAYGSQ010000165.1:0-7189 GCA_964352435.1 uncultured Gammaproteobacteria bacterium
TCAGCGCGAAAAATGGTCAGAAATAATTCAGCGAATTAGCGGAACAGGACACTAGGCGTCGGCCGCCATGGTTTTGCCTGCGATCCAGCGGTTTGCAAGCAGCAGCCCGGTAAGCACAACAGCAAACTGGACGATCACCGTCCCAACGTTGTACTCCGAAATCGGGTTGAGCCAGCCATCGACTTTGGATGCGTTGTACAACAACCAACCCGCCAGCCCGATCGCTTCTATCGGCACAAGCACGGCGATGACGAACACCCACCAACGACCAATGTGCAAATCCGAATCTTCGTGATTGAGCTGCTCCTGTCGAAAACGATCGGCGCCGTACTTGATTACGGCGATGGCAAGGAACAAGCCTGACACCATGAGCGCAACGGCCCACACCCAATCCTGATTGTGCAGAAAGCCCAGATTGATGGCCGACGGCATACCAAGCAAGAAGCCGCCAACGGCCACGAGCTTGATCGCTTTTGCACGCGACATACCCGCATCAATAAACACACGTGTCGCCAATTCGATCATGGCAATCAGGCTGCTAAATGCGGCAAACGACAGCGCGACAAAAAACGCGATCATGAACGTTCGACCACCCGGCATCGTTGCGAACAACTCCGGGATCCAGATGAATGTAAGGCCTTCATTACCCGCGCCAAAAATGGTTGATTGCATCAACTCAGGTGACAAGGTCTGACCGTCGGCCAGTCCCGCCGCCAGTGCAGGAAATGCGGCCAGGGTGTCGGGATTGTTTTGAAACTCGGCAACCAGGCCGGGCACAACGGCAAACACCGTGCACAAGACCATGACACCGGCCACCAGAGAAATCAGATTGTTGGCCGCCGGCACGATCACGGCATTGAGCGTGGTGTCTTCCTGTGAGCGCATGTAGGCCGCGTAGCACAGCACCAGACCCCATCCAGCGCCCGTATCCCAGGCGTTTTGTGTCAGCGCCTCAACCCAAATGCGCGGTTGCGTCAGTGCTGACCAGTCGACGGTAAACAAATAGTCGAGACCGGCCCCGGCGCCGGGCAGCGTCACCGCGCGAATCGCCAGTACGGCGACCATGAGCAACAGCGCCGGCATGAGCACGCGCGCGACTTTTTCAATGGTGCCTATGCCGCGCGAGACGACGGCCGCACCCAAACCAATGGCGATGCCGTGCGTAACCACAGGCCACCAGGAGGTCGTAAATGACGTCCACAGCTGCCCCGGCGTGTCGCCGGGCAGCTCGCCACTGATGGAGGCGACAACGTAGCGAATGGTCCAGCCGGTGACGACGGAGTAGTAAAACAGAATGGCCGTCGCGACGAAGGCAATGAACGCTCCCATCCACGCATACTTCGGTCCCATCATGCCGATGAACGCTTTGATTGGCCCGCCGCGGGTACGCCGACCCACGCCAAACTCGACCATGATTAGCGGCACCGACCACAGCAACAAAAAGACAATCCAGGCAACCAAAAACTCGCCGCCACCGTTTTGCGCCGCGATACGCGGAAAACGCCAGATGTTGCCGGTACCCACCGCCATCCCCAGCATGGTCAAAATCATTAGCCAGCGAGAGGAGAAAGTTTCGTTCCTGGTCATCAATTGCCGCCTTTGTACAACCCGCGAATGGCCGCGATACCCTGCGCACCCGCGGCGCGCGCCTGATGCACATCGTCCGGGTTCATGCCGCCAAAGGCAAACACCGGCAAGGCCGCGTCGGCAACGAGCTCGCGAAACGTCTGCCAGCCGAGCGCGCCGCGACCGGTACGCATGGGCGAATTGGCGACCGGCCCCAAAATAGCGAAATCGGCATCCAACGCCTGCGCGTGGCGCAGCTCGGCGGCATTGCTCGCCGAACAGGCAAGCCACAGATCGCGGTCGATTGGCCGTCGCTCAAGGGCAGTCATTACATCAGCGCGCAAATGCACGCCCGCCGCGCCAATGTCACGCGCCAACGGAACGGTATCAGCGTAACCGTGAAGCATGACGGACACGCCGCGCGAGGCACACTGGGCGCACACCAGCCGAGCCAGCGACGCGTAGGCGCCAATATCTATAGTTGGGCAGCGCAGACACACCAGCGTGCGCTCATCGTCCAGGGACGCCATCAGCGTGTCGAGGAACTGGCGCTCCTGTGCGGCGGACGCGTCAACTGGGACATCCGGGGTAATCAGATAGCGGTGGGGTAAATTGATCGCCATCGTCAGCGGGCCGTCGGCGGGCAGCAGCGCTTCGTCAAACAAGTCAGCCGGGGCGACCCATTTGATTCGTTGTCCCTCGGCGCCTGTGATGACCCCATCGTGATGTTCGACTACGTAGGTATCGAGTGTGACCACCCGATCCGGATAGCGATGGGTAATTCGGATGAGCGGCGACGTGTCGCCGATGCGTACACCAAGCTCCTCGTACAGCTCGCGCGTTAGCGCGGCGCCCGGCGTTTCGCCCGGCTCGATCTTGCCGCCGGGAAACTCCCATAACCCACGAAACGGCCCGTCCACGCGTTGCGCAATGACAACGCGACCGTGGTCGTCGGTGAGCACACCGACCACCACATTGACCTGCTTCAGGTCAGTTTGCCGTGACACTGCTTGTATTTTTTGCCAGAGCCACACGGACAGGGTTCGTTACGGCCTACTTTGCGGTCCTCGCGTATGAATGGTGCAGCGGCCCCAGCCTGTGCAGGCGCTGCCGCGGCCGCCGCCGCCGGTGGCGCAGGCTGACGTGGTGCGTTGGCTTCGTCATGCTTGAATTTCAACTTGGTCTGCGCAGGCGCAGCGGGCTTCATCGCATCGACGTCTTCGCGCTGACGAATTTGCACACGCGACAAGATCGTAATGGTGTCACGTTTAAAACGATCCAGCATGTCGCTAAACATCTCGAACGATTCACGCTTGTATTCCTGCTTGGGGTTCTTCTGCGCATAGCCGCGAAGATGAATCCCCTGACGCAGGAAGTCGAGGGCGGCCAAATGCTCTTTCCAATGGCCGTCAAGCTGCTGCAGCATGACCGCTTTTTCAAGTTGACGCATCACCGCGTCGCCATGCAAATCAACTTTCTCTGCGTACGATTGATCGAGCATCTCAAGGACGCGCGCTGCGACACCCTCGCCTTTGAGGCTGCTGTCTTCATCAAGCCAGCTTTGAACCGGCGTCTCGAGGCCAAATTCGCTCTCGAGCAATTGCTCAAGTTCGGACACGCTCCATTGTTCTTCGACACTGCCCGTTGGAATGTATTCCTCGACAATTTCGTTGATGACTTCTTCGCGAATACCGACGATGGAGTCCGACATGTCTTCGGTGTGCATCAGCTCGGAACGCTGCATGTAAATGACTTTACGCTGGTCGTTCGCAACGTCATCGTATTCAAGCAGGTTTTTACGTGCGTCGAAGTTGTGTGTTTCGACCTTGCGCTGTGCTCGCTCAATCTGGCGCCCCAGCATCGCACTTTCAATGGCCTCGCCTTCGCGCATGCCAACGCGACCGAGCATACGTTTGATGTTCTCCGGATCGCCGAAGATGCGCATCAGGTTGTCTTCCATCGACAGATAAAAGCGGCTGGAGCCCGGATCACCCTGACGACCAGAACGACCACGCAACTGGTTATCAATGCGCCGCGACTCATGGCGTTCGGTGCCGATGATGTGTAAACCGCCCGCCTCAAGTACCTCCTCGTGACGTTGCTTCCACTCCGCGCGTGCGTGTTCCACGGCGGCTTCATCGTTCTCGTCGACCTTGGCCAACTCCGACTCCAGGTTGCCACCAAGTACGATATCGGTACCGCGACCCGCCATGTTGGTGGCAATGGTGATGCTGCCGGGACGACCAGCCTGGGCCACAATCTCGGCTTCGCGTTCGTGCTGCTTGGCGTTCAGCACTTCGTGCTTGATGCCCTTTTTCTTCATCAGCTTGGCAAGGTCTTCGGACGTCTCAATGGACGTCGTGCCAACCAATGCCGGCTGGCCACGCGTGACACAGTCTTCGATGTCTTCAATGATCGCGTCAAACTTGTCGGCACGTGTCAGATAGACCAGGTCAGTTTGGTCATCGCGGATCATCGGTTTGTTGGTGGGAATGACCACCACTTCAAGACCATAGATCTGCTGAAACTCGAATGCTTCAGTATCGGCCGTACCGGTCATACCGCCGAGCTTGTCGTACATGCGAAAGTAGTTCTGGAAAGTGATGGACGCAAAAGTCTGACTTTCCTGTTTGACGTGCACGCCTTCCTTCGCCTCGATCGCCTGGTGCAAACCGTCGGACCAGCGACGTCCGGGCATGGTGCGTCCGGTGAACTCATCGACAATGACGATCTCGCCGTCTTTAACTATGTAATCGACATCGATATTGAACAGCGAATGCGCTCGCAATCCGGCATTGAGGTAATGCATCATGCCGATGTTGGCCGCGTCGAACAGGCTGGCACCTTTACTGATAAGGCCCATGTCGGACATCAGTTTTTCGGCGCGCACCTGGCCATCTTCGGTCAGATGAACCTGCTTGGCTTTCTCATCCAGCGCGTAGTCACCGGGACCGTCTTCTTCTTTTTGGGCCACGAGCTTTGGCACCAGGGCATTGATCTTGCCGTACATCTCAGGACTTTCGTCCGAGGGACCTGAAATGATCAACGGCGTACGCGCTTCGTCGATCAGGATAGAGTCAACTTCATCGATGATTGCGAACGCTAACTCGCGCTGCACTTTGTCTTCAAGACGAAACGCCAGATTGTCGCGCAGGTAGTCGAAACCAAATTCGTTGTTGGTGCCGTAAGTCACATCACAGTTGTAGGCGGCCTGCTTTTCAGGTCGGTCCTGATCGCTTTGAATAACCCCGACCGTCAGTCCCAGAAATTCGTACACCGGGCGCATCCAGTTCGCATCACGGGCAGCCAGGTATTCGTTCACCGTCACAACGTGAACACCGCGCGCCATCAGAGCATTAACGTACACCGGCAAGGTGGCGACCAGGGTCTTGCCTTCACCCGTGCGCATCTCGGCGATCTGGTTGCTGTGCAGCGTGAAGCCACCCACCAACTGCATGTCAAAGTGGCGCATGCCAAGACAACGCCAGGCGGCCTCGCGGACGGCGGCAAACGCTTCGGAGACCATGTTCTCAAGGTCTTCGCCAGCGGCCAGACGCTCCCGAAACTCGGCGGTTTTCGCGCCCAACGCAGCGTCATCCAGCGCTTTGTATTCTTCTTCCAGCGCATTCGCCTTTTTGACGATCTTGCTATACGTCTTGAGCAGTCGTTTATTTCGACTACCGAACAGTTTCGACAGAATATTTGCCACGAATCGATGTCCTTACGAGGGATTTAAAGAGCCATTTGTTCGCCACTGGCGGAAAACAACCCCTATCCCAATTCAAATGGCCGCACAGTATAGCGCCGGCACACAATAAAAAGGGCCGCGTCATTCACGACGCGGCCCAAGGTTCAGCGGGCTTGCCAAGCGTAGAGCGCCAAGCCACTGTTAATTAAAGCAAAACCATACTCAACGAGCGTGTCAGTCAAC
Source organism: uncultured Gammaproteobacteria bacterium (assembly GCA_964352435.1). Taxonomy (GTDB): domain Bacteria; phylum Pseudomonadota; class Gammaproteobacteria; order Steroidobacterales; family JBCCMA01; genus JBCCMA01. The sequence goes on from CAYGSQ010000165.1 coordinate 5,498, forward strand.
CTGGGCTTTGATGTAGTCCAGCGGATCGACCGTGTGGCCGTCGCGAATCACTTCAAAGTGCAGGTTTGGCCCGGTCGCGCGACCGGTCGAACCCATCAACGCGATGGCCTGACCTTTCTCAACCTTGTCGCCAACGGCCACAAGGTTAGCTTTATTGTGCGCGTAACGTGTCACGTACCCGTTGCCGTGGTTGACCTCAACCATGTTGCCATAGCCGTAGCGATCCGCTGACCAGCTGACAACGCCGGCGCCAACGGCAACAACGGGTGCGCCATCACGCCCGGCAAAGTCGACGCCCGTGTGCCGTGCGCGCTTGCCCGTGAAGGGATCGCGGCGCGTGCCGTAAAAGGAACTGATCCAACCGGCCTTCACCGGACGACCCGCCGGGTAGACTTTTTTGTCCAGGTTGCGATTGAGTATTAAACTTTCGAGGACGCCAAGTTGCTGCTCGCGATCGCCCAACGACGCATAGAGATCGTCAAGACCAACCAGGAAGTCGTCACCGTTGACCGGTGCACGCTCAACATTCTGCTGTGGACCACCACGCGGTGGCGACGTATCAAAATCGAATTCGCCGTCAGCAAGATCGGCCATTTGCGTCAGGCGTTTGCCCAGCGCGTCGAGACGGATGACATGCGCCTGCATGCGGCCGACGCGTACGGCCAGCGCTTCCAGGTTTTCCTGGGCAGTGAGGCGGGTATTGTCAATTTCGCGGCGCTGGCTGTCGATCGTAGCCTGCAGCTCAATAATGCGCTGGTCGGGGTCGACGTGGTGACGATTTGCTGCGAGCAGATAGCCGCAGCCAAACAGGACCCCTACAATAGCGAAACAGATCGTGACCAGGCTTGCCAGGGTGCGCGGTTGCTTTAAGTCAAACTGCTGGGAGGAACCGCTGTTTTCGGCGAAGAAAATTATGTTCATAAAATCTGCTTTACGTCACGTTTGTGTGATCAACTAAGATCATGCCTACCAAAAAACCCGTCGCGCTAGGCGCGTTACTGAGTCAAAGCACGACCAAACTTGCCGAATTTTCGCGCCGCATGAATGAGCGTGAGCAACTTGCCCGCGATCTACGCAGCGCATTTCCCAAAGACATCGAAGCCCACCTCGTCAGTGCCGAGGTCAAAAATGACCGTCTGGTGCTGGTTGCGGACAGCGCCGTTTGGGCAGCGCGCATGAGATTCTACACAAGCGACGCACTCAAAGTCATGGCTTCAATTCACAGTTCCGTCCTGGAACAGGTGGAAATCCGGGTCCGACCGCCTCAAAACCTCGACTGAGACAGTGTTTAAGGGCCCGTATATTGGCAAATCGACGGCTGCGATCTGCCACGCGGGAATGCAACCTGAGCCGCACCCGCGCCAAAATCTAGCTTACGGCCGCCGATCCTACGTAGGAGATGGGTGCGGCGTCAACATCGTCAAACGTGACCTCTTCCCAGGCCGACTGGTCTGCAATCAGCGCCCGCAGGAGCTGGTTGTTGAGCGCGTGCCCCGACTTAAAGCCGCGAAACGCACCAATTAGACTATGTCCAAGAAGGTAGAGGTCGCCGATGGCGTCCAAAATCTTGTGTTTGACGAACTCGTCTTCATAGCGCAAACCGTCTTCGTTGAGAACCCGGAATTCGTCAAGGACGATCGCGTTGTCCATCGACCCGCCCAGCGTCAGGTTTTTCTGACGTAGCGCTTCGAT
>CAYGSQ010000166.1:0-7168 GCA_964352435.1 uncultured Gammaproteobacteria bacterium
GTGCGACGAGCCCACCGGCGATCTGGATCGCGAAACGGCTGACGAAATTCTCGGCATGCTGCAGCTGCTCAATGAGAAATTCGGCAAGACCATTGTCATGGTTACCCACGACCCCGCGGCCGCGAAATACGCCCGCCGCACGGTGCATCTCGACAAGGGCCAATTTGTTGAGAAGGAATTGGCGGCGTGAAAGACTTCCATCTGATCTTTCGCAATCTGACGCGCAAGCCGCTGCGGCTGTTTCTCACGCTGTTCGCCACCTTCATAGCGTTCATGATTTTTGGCACGCTCACGGCGTTTCAGGATGCGTTTGATGCTGGCGTCGATTTGTCGGCAGACGACCGGCTGATCGTGGTCAACAAGATCAACTTTACGCAATCGTTGCCCATCTCCTACGTGTCCCGTGTACGTGCGCTCGATGACGTCAGTGCGGTAACCCATTTGAACTGGTTCGGCGGTTACTACCAGGACCCAAAGAATCAAATGGGCATGTTCGCGGTGGATGTCGAGAATTTTCTGACCGTGTACGACGAGATCATTATCACGCCCGAGGAGCGCGCGGCGTGGTTCGCCAATCGTCAGGGTCTGATCGTCGGTCGCTCGGCGGCTGAGCGGTTCGGCTGGAAAAAAGGCGAACGTCTGCCGGTCAACAGCAATATTTTCTCACAACGCGACGGGCGCACTGACTGGGATTTTGACGTGGTCGCAATCTACGACGGTGCGGAAGCCCAAAACGACACCAGCAGCGTCTACTTTCACTACAAGTATTTCAACGAAACGCAGTCCTTCGGTGGCGATCGAATTGGCTTTATGGCAGTGCGGACCGCATCGCCGGATGTCAACGAATCGGCCATCAAGAAAATCGACGAGATGTTCGTCAATTCGCCAGCGGAGACTGAAACCGTTCCCGAGGCCACGTTTAACAAGGCGTTCATCGAGCAGATCGGTAATCTCAGCCTGATTCTAACGTCCGTCGTGTTAGCCGCCTTTTTCGTCATCCTGGTCATTGTCGGCAACTCGATGGTGCTGTCGATTCGCGAGCGTACGGGCGAGATTGGCGTCATGAAGACGCTGGGCTTCACATCAATGCGCATCTTTAAAATGGTGTTGGCCGAGTCGTTGTTGGTGGCCGTCATCGGCGGCGTCCTTGGCACGGTCGCGGCCATTGGCTTGGTGGGCCTCGCCAACCAGGCGCCGTTCCAGCTGCCCACCCTGCTTGTGGGCGGCGAGCTGTGGGGCAAAGCGCTGTTTTACATGGTGGTGCTGGGCCTGATTACGGGCATTGTTCCGGCCTTTAGCGCGTTGCGCATGAACATTATCTCGGCGCTGAGCCGAAACTAGGGGGTCACGATGAGCGGATTTTTCGCGCAGATCTGGACGGTCATTGGCATGAACGTGCTGAGCTTGCCGCGGCGCCTGTGGATGTCGCTGGCGGCCGTGTTTGCAGTCAGTGTCGTGGTCGCCGTGTTGCTGTCGTTTCTGGCGATGGCAAATGGTTTTGAGCAAACGCTGGCCGGCACCGGCAGCGAATCCATTGCGATCGTGACGCGTGTTGGGTCGCAGTCTGAGCTCAACAGCTCCATGTCCAAAGACACGGTCAATTTATTGGTCACAGCACCAGGTATTGCCGAAGATGACGAGGGCAATCCGATCTATTCGTCGGAGCTATTCGTCGTCGTGGATGGCATCAAGCGCGCCAGCGGAACAAAGGCCAACATCCCGATGCGCGGTATTTCGCAGCAGGGTTTTGCGCTGCGCGACCAGGTTGAGATTATCGAGGGGCGCATGTTTGAGACCGGCCGCAATGAAATTGTTGTGGGTCAGGGCGTGCAGCGACAGTTCGACGGCTTCGCGCTTGGTCGCTCCATTCGCTTTGGCAAAACCACCTGGGAGGTGGTCGGCGTGTTTTCGACGGGCGGGTCGGCATTCGAAAGTGAGCTGTGGGCCGATGCGCTGATCGTGCAGAGCCAGTTCCAGCGTGGCTCGTCGTTTCAAACCACGCGCGTGCGCCTGACGCAGCCGGGCAATGTAAAACCGATTGAAGATTTCATTGAGCAGAACCCGCGCCTGGCGCTGGACGTGGTCACCGAAGCCGAGTTCTTTGCCGCGCAAGGGAAGGCATTGAGCAGCATTGCTGCGTTCGGCTGGATTTTGAGTATTGTAATGGGGCTGGGCGCGCTGGCCGGTGCGCTCAACACCATGTACACCTCGGTATCCTCGCGCTCGACGGAAATCGCGACTCTGCGCGCCATTGGCTTTAGCAACTCGTCCGCGTTTTTCGGCACGCTTGCCGAGTCAGTGTTGCTATCGGTGCTCGGCGGCGTAGTTGGTGCCACGGCGGCCTATTTGTTCATGGACGGCTTTAGCACGTCAACGCTTGGGACCGGGTTCACGCAGGTGGTGTTCACGTTTGAACTGTCGCCCGAGCTCTTTCGCAACGGCATCATCCTGGCCTTGGCGATCGGTTTAATCGGTGGTATTTTTCCGGCGTGGCGGGCCGCGCGAGTGCCGGTGATGGCAGCGTTTCGCGGCGGCGCGTAGCGCGGGAAGCGTCAACGTCCCACTGCGAAAGTTGGCTTCAAGCGCTAAACTGATACGTTTACTGTAAGGGGAGCACAACGTAAACGATGGCTATTTTGCATTTGCCGAAATCTCGCTGGGGGGCCTTCGCGGGTCACCTTTTGATCAGTCTGATCATCTTCGGGCTGCTGTTTGCTCTGATCGCCTACTGGCTTTTTCCCGGTGCACTGTTCCAGGTTGCTGGCGGTATCGAAGGCATCCGCATTATTGCCGGCGTGGATCTGGTCCTTGGACCGTTACTGACGTTGGTGATCTATAACATCGCAAAGCCCCGTCGCGAGCTGTATCGTGATCTGAGCATTATTGGTGGCATCCAGATAGCCGCATTGGCCGTGGGCATGCTGCTGGTCTACAACAGTCGACCGGTGGCGGTGACCTGGGTCCTCGACAGTTTTCAGGCTGTACGAGCAAGTGATTTCAAACGCGCGGATACGCCATTGCCGGCGCAGGTGAGTCGATTGGGACCGACCTATTGGTACATTGACCTCCCTGCCAACAACGCAGATGCGCTGCAGCTTGTGTTGCTCAATGACGCGTCCGAGGAACCGCTGCGCGAACGAACCGAACTCTATCTGCCGCTACCGACCAATATCGATGACTTGCGGCGCGCGCTGCGCGGCAAAGCTGATGAGGTGAGTCGCGAAGGGTGCATGATGGTTGAGATTCGCACGGCGTTTGATAGTCGGGTTGTGTGTTTTGATCCGGTGCGTCACCGGTTCAGTCTTTGACAACCCAGCGGACACGCTTGACTGGAAAAGTCGGTATCACGCCGCTTTCGGGAAGGGATGCACGACTGCTTACACGCGCGCCCTAACCGGTCGACGGCGTCACACAGGAGGCCATGGCGGCCTCAACTTCGCCTCTGGTCGGCGGCGAACAGCCCGCCCGCGATACATTGATCGACGCCGCAACGCCGGCAAATTCCAGGCAGTGAGCCAAAACATCCGGACTGACATCTTCGACATCACGGCCAATTGCGTCGTGTCGCAAAAGGGACGCAAGAAACGCAGAGTGAAATGTGTCACCGGCACCGATCGTGTCGACTAAGTTTGCAACCGGACAGGCCTCACGTTCAATCCTGCAACGTGCCGCAAGAAGCGACACCCCTGCACTCCCGCGCGTGAGGACGAGCATTCCATCCTCCATTTCACGGGTGACCAATTCAGCACTCAAATCAACGCTGTCGGCAAGTTTGAGTGCCTCCAGATCTTCATCACTTGCTTTGACAATATCGGCAATCGGCAGGATAGACCGCACGCCTTGTAAGTAGGCGTCGGGATCGTGGCTCGCGCGCAGACGGATGTTTATGTCGACACTAATCGTCGCACCACGCTCACGCATCAACGCGAACAGCCGGCGAATTAGCGGCAGCTGACTCGGCGTCAGCGCCAGAGAACCGGTGTGAAAAACTCGCACATGGTCAGGAATCTGTGCGGCAACTTCGTCAAAGGTGGTGTCCTTGTCAGCGATACCGTGGCGATACAGACGATAGGTCGGCATTCCCTTGTCATCAACCGTCACCATTGCAAGTGACGTTGGGCAAGTAGAACGCCGGACGGACGGCAACGCCACGCGCTCAGCCAGTAGCGATCGACGCAGTTGATCGCCAAATACGTCGTCAGACAAAGGCGACACATAACTCACGTCAACGCCCTGGCGCGCCAATCCAATCGCCACGTTGTAGGGCGAACCACCTGGAAAAGGCTGGTACCTGCCGTCGTCACCGGCTATGAAGTCGATCAAAGCTTCGCCCAAAACAACAACGCTCACAAAACTGGCGCCGTCTGCTCCGGTTGCGTCAATCGCTCACCGGCTTCGTCAAAATAAAGCAGTTCATCCATCTCAAGGCGAATGCCAGCGATGTCACCTTCGTTCATGCCGAAATCACGCACAGTCAGGATGATGGGGTCCGTTGCGCCATCCACCTTAACGTGTACATAGCCGGTGTCACCCAGACGCTCTATTAGTGATACCTCACCGCGCAGATGACCATCTGCAGCCAGCGTCGCGCGGCGCGGCCGAAACCCAATCGTATGCGCAGCGTCCGGCACATTCCAGCCATCAGCGCCTGCCGCCCACTTCTCGCGAACAAGCGGGGCCGAAAGAAGATTAATAGAAGGCGAACCGATGAATTTGGCGGTGTACAGATTTCGCGGTCGCTCAAACAGCTCCTCGGGTGTGCCAATTTGCTCGATACCGTTAGTGCTCAACAGGACGATCCGGTCCGCCAACGTCATTGCTTCGATCTGATCATGCGTGACGTACAGGCTGGTCACACCGAGTTGGCGATGCAGCTGAAGCAACTCGATGCGCAGGTGATTGCGCAGGCCGGTGTCCAGATTCGACAGCGGCTCGTCAAACAAAAACGCTTGTGGATTGCGCACGATACAGCGGCCGATCGCTACCCGCTGACGCTGCCCGCCCGACAACTCACTTGGCTTGCGCTCCAGAAGATGATCGATCTGAAGTCGCATGGCCGCCTCTTCAACCTGCTCCTCGATAGCTTTTTTGTTGACGCCTGCGAGCCGCAAACTAAAGCCGATGTTCTGGGCAACGGTCATGTGCGGGTAAAGCGCATAGTTTTGAAACACCATCGCCAACCCTCGTTTCGCGGGCGGTAGCTGGTCAACGCGCTGGTCACCGATCAGAATTTGCCCACTAAAGATGTCCTCCAGCCCGGCGATTGCCCGCAACAGTGTTGATTTACCGGTACCCGACCCGCCAACGATCACGATAAACTCACCGTGCCGAATATTGATATTTACATCTTTGAGATTGAACACACGTTCGCCGCTGCCGAGGCGTATGTGCACGTCTTGTAGTTGTATATCGGACATGATCGTTCAACCTCGCTTCTGAGTCTTCCATATTCGATCCAGGATGAAGGCCTTGCCCTGGATCTCGACATCACTCTCGCCTATCAATGCAACCGACTCGAAAGGCTGATCAAAAAACAGATTAGCCGACACAACCGTTCGCCCATCGCCAACAAACACCTCGACTGACGCCCGATCTTTTACGATACGCAGGCCAAGGCGCGTGCCGCCATGCTTAAGCGGTGCTTCAATCTTTTGGATGCCCTTACGTGCACGCCCAACCCGTGAACGATCAACCAGGAGTACGCCGCATGCAATGTCTGCAACGATGTATGCCCCCTCACCGGCCGGATTCAGAAAGGCCAGGCCGAAACGACGAGGCGTTTTTTCATTCCAAAGAAATTCGAGATCCAGATCGAGTAACTGCGCGGGCAAGCGAGAGAACAACGCCTGGACAGCCTGACTATTGACGCGGTCTCGTTGAATATTTACGCGCACGCGGTGTAGACGAGATAGCTCGGCAATTGGTTGAGTTGCAAGTTCATAGTGTCCGTTTTCTTCGACCAGGCGACATTCCCTTGGCAACGTCATGTGACCACGCCACGGATAAGTCGGCGCCTCTTTGGCATAGCACCAGTTGCTCATCCAGCCAATAGCTATGCGTCTGCCATCGGTGGCGGGCACATTGTCATAGGTAATCGCCGCATAATTGTCAGGACCATAATCTATCCACCGAGTCACATCGTCCTGGGCTGTAAACTGCTGGCCATTAAAGTCACCGACAAAATAGCGCGTTGCGCGATCTTTTCGGCTGGTGTCATTGGTCATGCTAACGGTGAGTATCCAGCGCGCGTCGCCGTTGCTCGAACGCAGCGCGAACAGGTCGGGACACTCAAGGATGTCGCCTGGTTCATCTTGTGGACAGTGGAACGATGAAACCCACACCCATTCGAGCAGGTTGCCCGAAACGTAAAAGTCCAGCCTGCTGCCTACGGCGAGTACCATGACCCACTGCGTGCGCTCAGCCTGCCAAAACACTTTGGGGTCCCGGAAATCCTGTATATCAGGATTAGCTATGACGGGGTTGCCGGCATAAAGCGTCCACTTATCGCCGCCATCCAAGCTAAATGCGACGCACTGTGCCTGCACACCTTCGACCGTCGCACCGGTAAACAGAGCAACCATTGGCGCCTGACCCGTCGGCGCCAGAGCGCTGGTATTAGAATGATCCACCACCACACAGCCGGAAAACGCAAAACCAACTCCCCACGGATCGGACGGGATGGCAACCGGACGGTGTTGCCAATAAACAAGGTCGCGACTCACCGCGTGTCCCCAGTGCATGTCGCCCCAATCGTTACCGTGTGGGTTGTGCTGAAAGAAAAGATGAAACAGTCCGTCGTGCCATACCAGGCCGTTGGGGTCGCTCAACCAGTGTTGTGGGGCCGAATAGTGCAGCTGTGGGCGGTATTTTTCAGAGTAAAGCTCAGGCACCGCCGCCGTTTTATTCCACGTGCCCGTCACTTGTGCATACTCAAACAGAAAAACTGTGCGACACAATTCGACACGCTCAACCCTTAAGACCCGCGCCAGCGACCGACTGCACGAAACGGCGCTGGAAAATGATGAACACAATCAACACCGGCAATGTGACCAGTGTCGCGTAGGCCATAACCTGCCCCCAGTCCGTAGAGCGTCCGAAAAACTGCTGTATGCCCACCATGATTGGGCGCGCGTCCTGCCCCTGAATCACCAGTATTGGCCACAGGTAT
>CAYGSQ010000167.1:0-7134 GCA_964352435.1 uncultured Gammaproteobacteria bacterium
GATCTGGTCTAGTGTCCTGTTGCGCTAATTCGGTGAATTATTTGGCGAGCAGTTTTTGTGCTGGCAAGGCTAGACTTCCGCTTCTTTGACTATCCAGGTTTCGGCGCGCCCTGCGCTTTCCCAGCTTTGCCACGCGGGCAGACTCTTGATTACCCGACTGTAAGCACGAACCGCGTCCGTGTCGCTGAGCTGATAGATCTCAATCCGATTGATCACCGGTGCGAACATGGCGTCGGCGATGCAAAACTCACCAAACAGAAACGGCCCGCCGTAGCGTGCCAGACAATCAGCAAAGATGGTTTCGATGCGGGTGACATCCGTGACCAATTCTGGCGTCATGGTAATCGGCGACGGCGTGCGCGCCATGTTCATCGGACACTGCGCGCGCAATACCGGGAAGCCGGCGTGCATTTCATTTGACACGGCCCGGGCGTGCGCGCGGGTTTTGCGGTCCGCAGGCCACAGCAGTTTTTCTGGAAACAAGTCGTTGAGCGCTTCGAGAATCGCCAGCGAGTCCCAGATCGTCTGTCCATCATGCACCAGTACCGGCACTTTTTTGGTCGGCGAGAATTCCCAAAAATGCTGGTGCATCGTCGTCATATCAAAGACCGACAAGGTTTCGGTAAAGGCGATGTCCTTGACCTTCATAGCGAGCCACGGCCGCATTGACCAGGACGAGTAGCGCTTGTTAGCGATGATCAGCTCTAGAGACGGCATGGCATTTCCCCTTTGTCGCTCTGTGGAAACCGCTGGCGCCAGCGACGGGCGATGAGCGTGGCGATGCGACCGTCCAGTGCGGCGAGGCCCGCGAGAATGGTTAACATGCCGCCAACGTGGTTGAGGTGCAGCGTCTCATCGAGGAACACGACGCCCAACAGGATAGCGCTGACCGGAATCAGGAACGTGACCAGCGAGATATTGGTGGCGCCGCCACGTTCCAGAATGCGAAAGAAGATGACGTAGGCAAGTGCCGTGGAAAATAGCCCAAGCGCCGTGATCGCGGCAATGGTTTGCGCCGTCGGTGCTGGCAATGACCACGGCTGATCTACCAGCAGCATGACCGGAAACATCATCACCGCGCTGGCTGTGACCTGACCAAAGGCGACACGTAGCGGTGCGATACCCGCGGCGGCAAATCGTCGTCCGTAAATGCTCGCGAAGCCGTAAGACAGTGCCGCCGCCATGCAGCTGAACATGGCTACCAGCGTCCAGCCGTCGACGCCGTTATGCAAATCGATGCCAATCATCACCGTGACGCCAATGATGCCGAGCGCGACGCCAACCAGCTTCCCCCTGGTCAGTCGCTCATCGCGGGCAAAGCGCAGCGCGACGATCACCGTAAACACCGGCACCAGTGCATTAAATATGGAGGCCAGACCGGCGCCAATATAAGTTTGCCCAAAGAACAGCAGGCTGAACGGAATCAAATTGTTGATCAGCCCCAGCACGAGAAAGGCGCGCCACTGGGCGCGGTCGGCCGGCAGTTGATGACCGAGCAGCTTGAGCAACAGACCCAGCGCCACGGCGGCGATGCTGACGCGCGCGAAAACCAGTGTGAGTGGCGGCACGCTGACCAGCGCGACTTTGGCGAAGAAGAACGACCCGCCCCACAAGACCGAGAGCACGCCCAGCAAGAACCACTCGCCCCGGCCCATTTTCAATTCTCGCGTCATCTTTTTGCTCCTGGTGTTGGCGCGTCGCGAAAAATCCGTTTTGCGTGGTTTTTGCGCTGGACCAATTATGGCATTGCAGGGTCAATTCACTTCATTGAGCGTCTTTGTATCGCAAAATTGGATTAGTGTATTGGTCCAATCATGGTATATATGACTGAACCAGTTTGATCTAGTCGGGAGCAAGTGCCCTGTATGGCTGCAATGACCCTCAATTTTACGCCGCTCGAGGGCGATAATCTGGCGGCGCAGATCGCCACCCAGATTCGTCAGATGATGGCGGCTGGTGCCCTGCGTCAGGACGACAAGCTGCCCTCTACCCGAACGCTGGCGCGCGATCTGGGCGTGGCGCGAGGCACCGTGGTCACGGCGCTTGAAACGCTGGTGGCCGAGGGCTTTTTGGTCACGCGTCGGGGGGCGGGGACGTTCGTATCACCGGGCTGCAAACTCGTCACCACGGTCATGGAAGGCGCGCGTGAACCACCGGCGCGACGGCGCGCGGTGACGCCTGATATCGATACACCCTTCCGCGGTCCGTTCAATTTTCAGGCCTGCCGGCCGTCGGTGGAGGCCTTTCCGCAAATGGCCTGGCGCCGGGCTGCCGCGTACGCCTCGGGTCGGCCTCCCACGTCGGACTATGGCGATCCTCAAGGGGAGCCAGCACTACGTGTCGCACTGGCGGCCTATTTGTGTCGCGCGCGCGGACTCGATGTGAGCGCGGATCAGATCATTGTGACCAACGGCGCGCTGCAAGCCATGCATACGCTGGCCAGTCTCTATCTGGCGCCCGGCACGGCAGTAGCGTTTGAAGATCCCGGTTATCCACTCGCGCGGCAGATGTTGTCCCTTGCCGGCGCCTACATCGTGAACGTGGGCGTAGATGAAGAAGGACTGTGCGTTGAGCAATTGCCCGATCACGATGCTCAGGTGCGACTGGTTTACGTAACGCCTTCACATCAGTTTCCAACCGGTCAGCGACTTTCCCTGCCGCGACGTCAGGCACTGCTGAACTGGGCCGCTGAACATGACGCACTGATCATGGAAGACGACTATGACGGCGAATTTCGCTATGACATTGCCCCGCTTCCACCCTTGGCCGCGATGAGCGCGGGTGGCTCGGTTATGTACTTCGGTACTTTTTCCAAAACCCTGTTTCCCTCTTTGCGCATAGGCTTTGCGGCAGGCCCGAAAAATCTGGTGCGGGAAATGGCAAGTCTGCGTGCGGTGGGTGACTATCAGACCAACTCACTGTCGCAACTGACTCTGGCCCAGTTCATCGACAACGGTGAGTTCGAACGACACGTGCTGCGTATGCGTCGCGTTTACGCGCGCAAACGAGCGCTGCTTGCGTCCGTCATTGAGCGCACCGGTCTCGACGGACGCCTTAGCGGCATCGATTCGGGTCTGGATGCATTGCTGCGTCTCAACGGTCGGGTTGCGGCCAGTACCATCGCCGATCGCGCACGTTTGCAAGGCATCTGTGTAACGCCGATCGCGCGTTATACTCAGCGCCTTGGGCAGCGTGACGACGCGCTGCTGCTCGGCTATGCGGCGCCAACCATGCAGCAAATCGAACAGGGCGTCGCACACCTGGCGGACATTATTCGCGAGGCCAACGCATGACCCGGATTTACTATGCTTATGTGGACGGTCCGGTCGGACACTTTCTGGTTGCCGGCACGGACACGACGCTGCACTTCGCAGGGTTTACCTGACGAATTTGTGACCTGTTCCCCGCGGACCGCCGGCCTGCGCGTACCGTGTACGAGGCGGCCGCCCTGCCGTTCGGTGGCAAAGTGAAAATCACCGGAACTGCCGTGCGGCGCAATCGCCAGATCTGACTTGCCGCCGCGTGCCTGCAGATAGGCTAAAATGCGCGGCTCCATTTAATCCGCCACGGACACGTCTTTCCATGACTCAATTCGCTGCTTTGTTCCTCGCGCCACAGCCCGCCACCATTGCCCGCAGTGTGCCTGTGTTGGTCGATGCTCTAGGCAAGCAACACGTGGGCTCAATTGTGATGCCTGATATCGACGAGGTAGCCTGTGGCTACGTCACGCGGGTGGCCGAACCGTGGTCTGCGAATGCATTGCGCGAAGCTCTGCGCTGGTTTTTGGATACCGATGCGACGCATTTGCTGTTGGTGATGGCGGAGGATACGCCGCTGTCCAACATCGATCTGCGTCGCCTGGGCGTTGCCGCTACCGACTCAGGCGCGGTGGTGTTGTACAGCGACTTTTATGAAGCCGACGAACACGACGCACTGACCTATTTTCCGTTGATTGACTATCAGCTGGGTAGCGTCCGTGATGCCTTCAATTTTGGTTCGCTGGTGGTTCTCGAACGTCGCGCACTTGAACTTGTGCTCAATCAAATGCACGGCGCTGGTAGTGCGTTTGGCGGCTGGTACGAGTTGCGTCTGCGACTGTCTGAAGCCGGCGCAATCGTGCATGTGCCCGAGCCGCTGTACACGCGATCGGCGGCGGACAAAGTGCGCAGCGGAGTTAAGGTGTTTCAGTACCTCGACCCAACGGCACGTGGTCTACAGCTTGAGATGGAAGCGCTTGCGACAGAGCACCTTGCGCGCATTGGCGCGTGTCTGCCGCCACCGTCCCTTGGTTGTGTGCAAAGCCGCGCGCAACACCCGGTGCGCGCGAGCGTCATTATCCCGGTACGCGATCGCGTCAATACCATAACCGATGCCGTCGAGAGTGCGTTGTCGCAGCAGACAGATTTCGATTTCAATGTACTGGTCGTCGACAATCATTCGACCGATGGCACCACCGAGGCCCTGCAAAAAATGGCGGCCGGCGACAAGCGCCTGGTGCACATCAATGCGCAACGGCGCGACTTGCAAATCGGTGGCTGCTGGAACCAGGCGATATTTGATCCACGTTGCGGGCTGGTCGCGGTGCAGTTGGACAGCGACGACTTGTACAGCTCGCCAGACGTCGTGCAGCGCGTGACCGACACCATCGTAGAAGATGAGCTGGCGTTTTTAGTGGGCTCCTACACCACGGTCAATTTCGATCTGGAACCCATTCCTCCCGGCCTGATCGATCATCGCGAGTGGAGCGATGACAACGGACACAACAATGCCTTGCGCATCGCCGGGCTGGGTGCGCCGCGCGTCTTCCACGTTCCAACTTTGCGCACCATCGGCTTTGCCAACGTCAGTTTTGGTGAAGACTATGCGGTGGCGCTGGCCTTGTCGCGGCGCTACCGGGTTGGTCGCATCTACGATTCTCTGTACTGGTGCCGGCGCTGGGAAGGCAATACCGACAGCGACCTGCCGATTGAGAAAATGAATCGCAACGATTTGTACAAGGATCGGTTACGCAGCATGGAAATTCGTGCGCGTCAGCGTCAGGTGGCGGCTGCCAACTGATGTGGTCGCACCGTTTGCTTGCTACCGTCGACGACGCGGCGCAGCTGCCCGCTGCCATCGAGAGTCTGTTTGATCAGCAACGAGCCACGTGGCCCATGTTGCGTGATGGCGAGCGCTCGCTTGCTGCTATGCCCACGCGCGTACTGCGCACCGGGCGCGCAATGCTGGTGGCGCAAGCCAACGTTCGACGCAGCGCTTCAACGTTTGCAAAAACGGACGCGCAGTCCATCGCACAGCGCCCCTGCTTTTTGTGTGAGCGCAATCTGCCGGCTGCAGAACGCGCTATTGCATTTGGCGATCTTGTGCTGATGCCCAACCCGTTTCCAGCGATTGATGAACACCTGACGATTGCGTCGCGTGAGCATGTTGCGCAGCGTTTTGTTGGTCGCATCGATGCATTGCACACGCTGGTGCACGCCGTGGGTGATACGCGTTTTCTTTTGTATAACGGACCGCGATGTGGCGCATCGGCGCCCGATCATTTTCACTTTCAATGCGGACACATTGCCGCCGTCCCGATTTTTTTTCATCCTGACATCGATCAGGGTGAGGGCGTCTCGGTGCTGGTGGCCGGCGGGCGAACGGCGCTACGTGTACGCCACCGCGATGCCGCAAGTGCGACGGCAAGTGTGGCCGCGTGTCTCGACGCGCTCCGTGCGCTGGAGCCCGCTGAAGACGAGCCTATGGTCAACGTTCTGGCCGTCCGGCGTGCGGGCCACTACGTCACGCTGTTGTTCCCGCGCTTCAAGCATCGACCAACCGGTTTCTCTGCCCCCGACAATCCGTTGGCCATCAGCCCGGCGGCTTTGGAGATGGCCGGCATCATTGTTATCTCCAACCCCGACCAGTTTGACCGGGTGGACGCGGCCGCGGTCGAAACCGTATTCGCCGAAGTCTGTGTGCCACCAGATAAGTTGGTGGAGCTGTCGCCGTGACCGCGGCTGCGCTTGAGCCTGTGATCACAGTGGGCCTCATCGAGCGCCAGGCGCGCGTCGCTGTGACGCTCGAGGGCACCTGGCAGTTTGCCGACGGTGGCAACTGTCCGCCGGGACGCTATTTTTTTGCGAGCACACCGAACGGTGTCCTGATGAGCGGCAACGAAGACCGGCAGATGGCGCAGGTGTATTTGCAGCCGGCGGACGACGCGCGGTTTTCGCTTAGCGCCGTTGTGGGCCACCAGTTTCATTGGTCCGAGGCCGAAACCCAGTTTTTTCATGGGGCCGTGCGCGTCGAGCGTGCGCAAGACGGCCTGACGGTCATCAACGAAATAGCGTTGGAAACGTATCTGACCTCGGTTGTGTGTTCTGAAATGGCCGCGGACTGCCCGCTTGATCTGATCAAGGCGCACGCCGTGATCTCGCGTAGCTGGCTGTTGGCGCAGCGCGCTGCACGCGGCCAGTCTGTCCACTGCGAAAACGCGCAGGGCCTGCGCTGGTATGACCAGGCAGCGCACACCCGGTTTGACGTGTGCGCCGAGGACCATTGTCAACGCTATCACGGCCTCAATCGGGTGAGCAGTGACAACGTATTACGCGCGATTCAGGAAACCCATGGCCAGGTACTCGAGTTTGACGGTCAGCTGTGCGATGCGCGTTACAGCAAATGTTGCGGCGGCCTGACCGAAGATGCGCGCAGCGCCTGGGGTGATGAAGCAGTGCCCTATCTGGTGTCGTTTTTTGACGGGCCCGGTGAGATCACACCGCAGGCGCAAACCGAGCAGGAGTTTCGCACTTTCCTGAGCGCGGCGTCGACGGCGTTTTGCTGTTGCGATGAATCGGCGGTGCTCGATCTGATACTGCCCGAGCGTGACCGGCGCACAACACCCGATTTTTTCCGCTGGGAAGAACGTCTGTCGGCGGAGCGCGTATCTGAACTTGTGGCGCAAAACCTGGCGGCCGATCTGGGGCGCATCACAGCATTGCGGCCGGTGGCACGCGGGCCGTCGGGCCGTCTGTGGCAGCTTGAGATCGTGGGCGAGCGCGGCCGCGTTACCGTGGGCAAGGAGTTGGAAATTCGGCGCGTTTTATCTGCGGCGCATCTTCTGAGCTCGGCGTTTGGCGTGGAGACGACGGGGCC
>CAYGSQ010000168.1:0-7110 GCA_964352435.1 uncultured Gammaproteobacteria bacterium
TTCCCGGACTGATCGATGCCCACGCCCATTTGTTGTCCGAAGCGCGCCTCCTGCGTGAGGCCGATCTGGTCGGCAGCACCTCGCTTGAGGATGCGCAAGCGCGGATCGCCGACTTTCTTGAACGCCCGGAAAACCAAGCGGGTTGGGTCCTGGGTCGCGGCTGGAACCAGGTCGTCTGGCCAGGCAAGGCGTTCCCAACGGCGGCCCAACTCGACACGGTCGTGGCCGACCGCCCGGCTTTCTTGCGCCGCATCGACGGCCACGCTGCGTGGGCTAACACCTCTGCGCTACGCGCGGCAGGCATCACACGTGACACGGCGGATCCGATGGGCGGCCGTATCTTGCGTGACGCCAAGGGCGACGCGACCGGCGTGTTGGTGGATGCGGCCATGGGCCTGGTTGCGCAACATATCCCGGCCGAGGAAATGCGCGCAACGCAGAGCGACATTCGTGCCACCGTGGCGCGCCTCAATCAAGAGGGCTTGACCGGTGTGCACCAGGCGGGCATCTCAATTGAGGATGCTCGGCGCTTGGACGACATCTATAAAGAAGCGGGTTTGCCGGTGCGGCTGTACCTGATGCTGAGCTCGGACCAGGACCTGAATGTCTTCGGCAAGCCGTGGATTGCGCGGCATGATGATCGTCTCACGGTACGTGCGGTGAAGCTCTATGCCGACGGCGCACTGGGGAGTCGTGGCGCTGCCATGTTAGCGCCCTACGCCGACGAACATGACACGACGGGTCTGCTGTTCCAATCTGACGAAGCCCTGAACGCCGCGGTCGCGCAGGTTCACAACGCCGGTTTTCAGGCGGCAATTCACGCCATCGGTGACGCCGGTAATCGTCAGGCGTTGAACGCCATCGAAGCCGCGCAGGTGGGCAAGGATACGCGTAGCCGCCACCGCATCGAACACGTGCAAATACTGTCACTCGACGACTTGCCGCGGCTGGTGCGTCTCGGCGTCATTGCATCCATGCAGCCGGTGCACGCCACCAGCGACAAAAACATGGCAGAAGATCGCATTGGCCCACAACGCATCAAGGGCGCATATGCGTGGCGCTCGCTCCTCGATCGCGGCACGATCATCGCATCGGGTTCCGACTTCCCCGTCGAACTGTCCAATCCGTTTCACGGCTTGCACGCAGCAATTTCGCGACGCGGCGCAGACGGCGAGCCGGCGGGCGGCTGGTACCGCAACGAGGCTATGACGCGTCCGGAGGCACTCACCTCGTTCACGCTTAGCGCAGCCTATGCCGCGCATCAGGAAGACACCGTCGGTTCGTTGGAGCCCGGCAAATGGGCGGACTTCCTGCTGCTTGATCGCGACATCATGACCATTGACGAACAGCGTATTCGCGACACGAAAGTGCTCGAAACCTGGGTCAGCGGCGCACGCGTTTTTAGCGCCAAACCGTAGCCCACGTCGTGGAACAGTACATTGCCTATTTGAACGACGCCGTGGCGCTGGTCGGCCCTAATCCATACCTGCAGGCCGCTATCATTGTGGTGATGGCAATGGTCTTTTCGACCATTGCCCGCATCGTTATATCGCGCGTTTGCAAGGGCTGGGCCGCGCGTTCCAGCACGGACATCGACGACCAGTTTCTGAATATTGTCGAACGCCCGGTCTACATGAGCGTTCTGCTAATTGGCCTGGCCATCGCCGCTTCAAGGCTCCCGATGAGTCCAGGCGCGTTGTTTGGCACGATCGGTATTCTCAAAAGCATTGGGATTTTGATCTGGGCGGCGTTCGCGTTCCGCTTGTCAAAACAAATACTGACGTTGCTGGAACGTGCCCGTGATCGCTTCGCGTTCGTCGATAATCGCACGCGGCCATTGCTTGAAAACATTCTGGTTCTGATGGTCGCACTTGCGACCGTGTATGCGTTCATGAACGCCTGGGGTATCGACGTCACGGCGCTGCTGGCCTCGGCCGGCATCGTCGGCCTGGCGCTTTCGTTTGCCGCCAAAGATACGTTATCCAACGTGTTCGCCGGCGTGTCTATCCTGGTCGACGTGCCGTACAAGGTCGGTGATTTTGTCGTTATCGAGTCGGGTGAGCGCGGCATGGTGACGCATATCGGCTTGCGCAGCTCGCGTCTGCTGACG
Source organism: uncultured Gammaproteobacteria bacterium (assembly GCA_964352435.1). Taxonomy (GTDB): domain Bacteria; phylum Pseudomonadota; class Gammaproteobacteria; order Steroidobacterales; family JBCCMA01; genus JBCCMA01. Next base: position 2,111 of record CAYGSQ010000168.1, read on the forward strand.
CGTGACGATGTGGAAGTGACGATTCCCAACGCCGTGATTGGCAACGCCACCATCATCAATGAATCCGGCGGCCCGCACGAAAAATTTCGCGTTAGAGCCAAGACCAGCGTGGCTTACGGTAGCGATCTGGAACAGGTGTGCAAAATACTGGAAGAAATAGCCACGTCGCACAAAGACGTGTGCCAGCAGCCGACACCGCGCGTGCGTGTCCGGGGGTTTGGTGATTTCGGCATCGACATCGAACTGCTTGCCTGGGTCGATGCGCCCATTTTACGTGGTCGCATGCTGCACGAATTGTATCTTGATATTTACCAGACCTTTGATCAAGAGGGCATTGAAATTCCCTATCCGAAACACGAAGTCTTCGTAAAGTCGCTGCCCGACACGCCCGCGTGAAACCCGCCCCCACGGTGCTCGCCGTCGACGTAGGCTCGCAGAGTATTCGTGCCGCACTGTTCACGGCCGACGGCGAAATGGTGGAGATTGCCACGCAGCCTGCACCCAAGGCGCACGCCCCGACGCCGGGCTACGCCGAAGCAGATCCCGACGCGTTTTTTGACGCCATTACGCTTGCCTGTGCGGATATTGCACAACGTTCGCGTGCAGCCTGGGCGCAAGTGCAGGGCATGAGCCTCAGCGCGCAGCGTGCCAGCACGGTTTTTTTGGGACGCGAGCGGCGCCCTACCCGCCCCGCCATTTTGTGGTCCGATCAGCGGCGCACCGAGTCGTCACCCAAAGCAGGTGGACTCACCGGAATCGCTTTTGCACTAAGCGGTGCCAGCAAGGTGCTGGAGCGCACCGTTGCTCGCGCACCCGTTGTGTGGGTTGCACAACATCAACCGAAAATATGGCGCGACACTCACACCGTGCTGTATCTGGGCAGTTACCTGAGTTTTCGGTTGACCGGCACGTTGGTCGACAGCACGGCGTCTCAGGTGGGCTATCTGCCGTTCGACTTCAGACGCCAAACCTGGTCTACCGAGGGCAACTGGCGGTGGCGCGTTTTAGGGCCACTGCAGCGCGCACAAATGATCGAGTTGGTACCACCGTGCACGCCGGTCGGCTCGCTGCAGGCCGCCGCCGCGGCAATGACCGGCAGGTCGCACGGCAGCGACAAGGCGCGCGCAGCGGCGGCCGACAAAGCCTGTGAGGTGCTGGGCAGCGGTTGCGTGGACGGCATCAACGCGTGCCTGAGTTACGGCACGGCCGCCACCGTCAATATCTCGCATGAACGCTATGCAACCGTGCGCCGATTTCTGCCCGCGTACCCTGCGGCGCAGCCGAATCGTTATCTCAGCGAAGTGCAAATCGACCGTGGATTTTGGTTGGTCTCGTGGTTCTTGCGTGAGTTTGGACTGCCCGAACGCCAGCAAGCTGCGCGTGACGGTGTACCCGTTGAATCATTGCTTGACGCGCTGCTTGAGGACTCACCGGCGGGCGCCAGTGGCCTGGTGGCACAGCCTTTCTTTGCACCCGGCGTGCGCGCCCCGGGTCCTGACGCCCGCGGCGCGCTGGTCGGCTTTCACGACGGTCACCGGCGTGCCCACGTCTATCGGGCATTGATTGAAGGATTGATATTCGAGCTGCGTCGCGCACTTGAGCATCTGGAGCGGCGACGTGGCCAGACCGTGCGCGACGTGTTTATCGCCGGCGGGGGCGGTAGTAGCGACAACATCATGCAAATCAGCGCCGACATTTTGGGCCGACCGACGCTGCGCCCGTCCGTCGGACAATGCACATCGCTTGGCGCCGCCATGTGCACAGCGGTTGGACTTGGTTGGTATACGGATCTTGCCCAGGCGGCCAAGCACATGACGCGTGTTGCGCAACGTTTCGAGCCTGCCCCCACGCAAGTTGCGCTTTACGAATCCCTGTTTACACGTGTCTATCGGCCGCTCTACGGTCGTCTGCGGCCGCTGTATCGACAGCTCGCGCAACGTAGCACCCGCGGCTAGGATTTGTGGAATCACCTGCCACCACACGTTAGTATCCCGCCATGACATTTATGACCCGCTCAACCCACTTTTTTGCAGCCGTTGCGCTGACCTGCCTGGTGGCCTCGGTGTTCATCATTCATCAGGTCAAACTGGGCATTCCCTATTCGTTTGTCACCAGTATGATCGTCACGGCGCTGGTCAGCGTCGCGGTGCCCGCCATCACGACCATTGCGTACAGTTTTTTGCGCAAAGGCAAGGGCGGTCGGTTTATCGTGTTCGAGGCGACCTGCGCAGTGCTCGCGCTTTTTCTGGGCTGGCTCGCGTTCTAGCAGTCCGTTCAGTAAATTCTGTGCCTTACCTTGGGCCAACGTTCGCGCTGTTTGCGTTGCGGCGCCGCGCCATATGCGAGCCCCACGCCGTCGACGCGCTTTACACGTCGCTGTGCCACGCACGATCAATTGTTAAATTGACCTGTGTCCAAACCCTTGTGACGGGCGCTTTGCCGACCGTGGCACAAAACTTGCTCCCATCTTCGGTATTGGAATCAGCCCAGGCAGGAGCGCTCGTTATGGAAAGTATGGTCGACCGTCGCGAGTTTGATCGTCGTTGTGCGACGCCCTTTTTCAGCCGCTACCAATTTGGCTTTGGCGGCCGCCGCCGCTCCGCCCGTCGTACTACTGGCGAAGGCCCAATCTATTTCGATCGCTATGATCCGCTGATCATGCTGTGCGCTCTGTCCATCGTGCTCATGAGCGCGATGGACGCCGCCTTTACGCTGACCCTGCTCAGTGCCGGCGCCGTCGAGCTCAACTCGGTCATGGCAATTCTGATCGAGGACGACATCCGCAAATTTATCGTTTTCAAGCTCGCCCTAACCTCATTGGGCGTGCTGCTGCTGGTCATTCATCACGACGTCCGTTTGGGCCCATGTCTGCGAGTCCGGCATATCCACTACGTCGCGCTTATGGGCTACGTTGCGCTCATCGCGTACGAGATCACCCTCCTTCGCGTCGCGCTCAGCTAATCGGACTGCCGACGGCGAACTATTCCGCGATTCCCTACTCTAAACAGTCGCGATCGCGGGTAATATCCGCGTGGTGGTACACTCTGCTTGGCAGTTTATCGACCAGTTTGGCAGGCGGTTTTCGATGAAAAAAATACTTTTTCCCTACGCGGCACTCGTGCTTGCGGGCGCACTTATTGGCGCCTTTGCGCGCGGCGCCCTGAACGATGACGCGGCACCTGCGCCACGCGCAGCGCAACAGACGCTGCCGGACGTCAGCGCACTGGACGCCAGCACCGAACAAGAGCGCGCCATCATTGGCATGATCGAGTCCCTGTCGCTGGCGCTGACCCAGGAATCCGAGTATCGCCTGGTGCTCGAAGAAGAAATCGAAAGTCTTAACGCACGCGTAGACAGCCTGCAAAACAGCGTCGGTGACCGACCGCGCGGCGCGGCTAACGCGACACCTGCTGCAAAAGAACGTTTACAGGCACGCGGCCGTCGCGGCGGCGCGTTGACGGTCGAAAAGTTGGTGGACGCAGGTCTTGATGACCGCACAGCTCGCGCCATCAAAGGCAAGGTCGACGATCTGGCAATGCAGCGCCTGTATCTTCGTGATCAGGCCATGCGCGAAGGCTGGTTGGGCGACCAGCGCTACCGCGAAGAGAGTCAGCGCTTGTTTGCCGAACAAAATGGCCTGCGCTCGGACTTTGGCGATACCGCGTATGAAGCCTATCTGTACGCGTCGGGTCGGCCTAACCGCGTGCAGGTTCAAAGCGTACTCGACAACTCACCGGCATTCGAAGCGGGCTTGCGCAGTGGCGACCAGATCCTCAGCTATAACGGCGAGCGCACCTTCATGACCAACGAATTACGTACCGCAACTCAACAAGGCACCGCCGGTGAAATGGTCGCGATACAAGTGGTGCGCAACGGCCAAACCATGGGCATCTACGTGCCGCGCGGGCCACTGGGTATTCAAATGGTCGGCTCCAGCGAGGAACCCGCCGGCCGCTAGCGGCTGTCTAGGCGTCGTCGTCCTGGCCGCGGTTGCGGAACGCCAGCGCCATGGCAAAAGCCTCTTCCGTAAACGCCCTGACGCGTTCGAATTCGTCATCGTCAAGCTCGCGCGCTGCGTCGTGTTGACGCAATATGTTGACGAATGAACGCTCGCGCTCCAGTTGTTTTGACGCGCGTCCCAAGCCCCACTTGTCCATTACATCCCAGGCCTTCGGGTTGTGCGCGCGTGCCAGTCGCATCACAAACGGCAGTGGATCGTGTCGCGCTAACAGTGCCGCCATACGCAAAATCAGATCGAACGACAAGGTCGCCGTACCCGCCTCAACCGCACGCAACATGCTGCGATCTTTCAGGTCCATCGCAGCACCCAACTCGTCCACCGTCAGCCCCGCCAGGCGTCGCGCGTCTTTGAGATAGGCGCCGGCATCGGCCAATAGCTGCAGGGTATCGGGCTTTAAATCGTCTTGCGCGTCCGCATCTAGGAGGAACACGCGTGCCAGTTTGCCCGGCGCGCGGCCGCCCATCTGCGCCAGTTGCCAGGCGTTTTGGGTCACGTTGCTGACCATGTCCGCCATGAATTGCCCCAGGTCAGGCAAGACCGGATCCGGCGTGGTCGCCGCGTCACGATCGTCGTTCGAGCTGGCTTTCTTTTTTGCCACGGTACGTGACCTCCAGAGTTAGTAAGTTCAGTGAGTGGACCACTAGAGCCAGGTTAGCGCATCGTCGCGACCGGTCGCTTCAAGGTGCATTGTGCCGTTGAATTGCACCACCCCCAGTTTGCCATCGTGCACCGCCAATTGGGTGACCGAGGCGTTGTGAATGTGCCAGCCGATATCCACCCACGCGGTGTCGGGCAGGTTGAGCGCGTGCATCATGGCGATGGCGATCACGCCGCTGGAAGTAAAAACCACCTCATGGGTGCCGGGTCTGACGTTGGCCGCCGTACTGACCAATGCGTCTTGCACGCGCTGCTTGAACATCGAAAACGACTCGAAGCCCAGATCATCGCGCTGCGCGTCCGCGACCCAGCGCGACAGGAC
>CAYGSQ010000169.1:0-843 GCA_964352435.1 uncultured Gammaproteobacteria bacterium
GTTGACGATGCGGGCCCTTTGGCTCGTTTGGTGTTGATGGCATCGAATAATCGACTGCGTGCCGTGCAGTCTGCCACGCAGGGACACGCGGCATCGCCGCCACCGCGTAAGCAAAGCGTGACTACAAACTACGATTCCTCACGCGATGTGGCCGCGCGACACTTGCGGCAGCGACTTGCTCTGGCCAATGCACTGACGGCCAAAGAGTTTGCTCTGGTCTATCATCCCATCGTTTCTCTGGTGGATGGCCGCACGGCCGGATTCGAGGCGCTGATTCGCTGGCATAAACAGGACCAGACCGTGGTGTCACCCGCGGAGTTTATTCCATTGGCCGAGGAGAGCGGTCTAATCCTGCCAATGGGCATCTGGGTGTTGGAGCGTGCACTGCAGACTCTGCGTAGCATGGATCGTCGCGCGCATCGCAAACGCGACGGTGGTCCGGGCATCTTTATGAGTGTCAATGTATCGCCGCGCCAGCTCGAGTCAGAGGGCAATGTTGAGCAACTTGCGCGCATGATTGAGCGAGCGGACACCGACCCCGCCCGCATCAAGATCGAAATTACCGAGCAGGCGTTGCTAGACGATCCGCGCATGGCGACCCTTAGCCTTGCACGACTTAAGGCAAGCGGTGCGTCGATTGCGATTGATGATTTTGGTACCGGCTATTCAAGTTTGAGTTACCTGCATCGATTCCCGCTCGATACGCTGAAGATCGATCAGTCGTTCATCGCGAAAATCGGCAACGACCCCAGCGCGGAGCGTATTGTTGCCGCGATTATTGCATTGGCGCATGAACTGGGCATGGATGTTGTGGCCGAGGGCATCGAAGCGGCACACGAAATG
>CAYGSQ010000169.1:853-7105 GCA_964352435.1 uncultured Gammaproteobacteria bacterium
GGGCATGCATGTCGTTTTGGTCAGGGCTTTTTTATGGCCAGACCCTCATCTCTGGCGGATGCGTTGCCGTATCTGGACCAGCATTTCGAGTGGTAGTACAGCGCCTTCAATGGTCCTGAGAAATGCTCTGGACCTCCCACAGCGACGATGGCATCGTGCTAGGCCCCTCTACTCGATAACCTCAGGACAGCAAATCATATGAACGACGCAGACGCGAGATCAGGCGTTTCGGACTGATTTGGTGACGGGCCGTCAGACACCGAGACTGCGGCGAGCCATCAGGTGGTTGTCTGCATCAGCGGCGCTAGGCGTTTTGCTGCTGGTCGTGTTGTACGCGACGTTTCCGTGGTGCGTCCAGAAACTGATGCCGCTGGTTGCACAACGTATCGGCGCCGAGCATCTGTCACTTGTGGCGAGCCGGCCCGATTGGGATGGCCTGCACATTGCGCGTATCGACCTGACGCACGGCACGATTCACGTGCAGGCTACCGATACGCGAGTGACGTATTCCATATCGGAGCTGTTGCGCGGTCGGGTTCGAGAGGTCAACACCGCGCACGTCGACGTGTCGTTCCAGTCGCAAAGCGAGGCGCCGACCAACGAGCCCACAACAGTGCCTAAGATCCCGCACCTGCCCTTTGATATCTTGAGCGTGAAAACGCTGGTCGTACGTCTGCCGAATACCGGGTTTGTTGGTGTTGGTGACGCCACGCTTTCTGAAGGCGGGTTGCATTTCCGCATGCTCGGCGAACAACCGGATGCGGCAAGCAAGCTGAACGTTAGCGCAACCCTCACGCGCGAAGGTGTTTTCAATGTAAAAGTCAGCGAGCGTGATAACCCAGCAGACCACTTCGTTGAACTCAACGGTTTGCTCGCCGATAGCGCCATGGTTGTCAAAGGTGTGATTGACTTGACCGGTTTTCCATTGGCTCTTGCATGCGAAATTGCCGGCCTGCCGCAAGGGACGGGCCGTGTAACCGCACACATTGCTACGACGTTGCCCTGGCCGCTGCCCGATGAACTGGCCTTTGAAACATTGCACGGTGAGATTACCGACATGTCTATCGACTGGGTGCATCAGGATCAGCGCCTGAGCCTGAACCAGCTACGTGGGCAAGCGACTTTCGCCGCGGGGAAGGTTGATCTCAATGTGGGTGGCAACGCGACTTTTCAGACCGACGACGGTGTCCTGCGTGCAGTGGCGCCGCCAGGCTATGCAGTCAGGTTTGCCGACGGCGTCGTCGCGGGGCGGGCCGGGTTGTCCGTCCTCAGCGCGGCGCACGAGCAAACGATAGCGGCGACCGTGCGCGAGTTTTCGCTCAGTCTTGAGCCAGCCCTTACGGCGAATCTCGAGGCAGATATCGATGTTGCGATGGGTGCCAATGTCGCCGCTGCGCACGTGCTCGGGCGCCTTGAGTTTGCGCCACAGCAAGGTAGCGGGCCGCGCACTTTCGACGCATCACTGCGTTGGGCGAACAATGCCGCCCATGAGGCGGTGGCACTGAGCGGCAGGCTTGCGGCGGATGCGTTGAGTATTGAAGGGCGCTTCGACCTGAGTGATGACGCGCTGTCCGCCGCGACGGCGTTGACCGGTATGCCGCAGGGTAGTGGCCGCATTTCAGGTCGGGTCAGCAGTGAACTTGTGCTGCCTTATACCGCGAGCGACGCTGTTTTTGATCTGTCTGAGCTTGACGTGAACTGGCGTTCGTCCGACGACGCTCTGCGCGCTACAAACGTGCGCGGGTCGGCGCGGCTAAATGGTCCCGTCGTCGATGCACGACTAACCGGTGCGATTGACTATCAGCTTGGTGAACGACTTGTGCGCATCCAATTGCCCGGCAATTACGCCATTCGTTACGACGGCACGTCACTGCGCGCAGGGCAGGGTATGACGGTCAAGAGCTCACAAGACGACGAGCGCATCGATGCCAGGATACGCAGCCTGTCATTGACGCCGACCGCTGGTTCGACGGTTGAAGTCAGTGCAGATGTTGACGCTGAGTTGGGTAGCACACGTGCACAGGGCGTGTTCAAGACGCGGTTAAATATTGGTCCCGGCGATGTGCCCAACGTGCGGGGTAGCGTCGACTTCGAGGGCGCAGTGGACGCCGCGGATCAAACCCGTGATGCGACACTGTCATCGAAGCTTTCGCTCATCGGCACAGACCTGCGCGCGGACGGGTCGCTCACGACGCCAGGCCTCGGCGCGCTGGCATTCGATTTGGCTGTCGACAGTGAGGCATCGGCGGGCACACTCAATATCGCAAAAACATTCGAGTTCTTTGGGCCGGCAGCGTCATTGTTCTTGCCCGATTGGACAGCTGCCTACGATGTTGACGGAGGCAAGGTAGATGCAAGGATTACCCTTGCATGGGAAACACCTGAGCGCATTGGCGCAGACGTATCGCTGGTGCTGAGCGACGTTGCCGCGCACTACGATGCGTATCTATTTGAAGGCGTGTCGGGTGCACTGCGATTGAGCGCAGTCGATGTTACGCACTTCGACGCGTGGCAACTGCATCCCACCCGTGTCGTGATCGCAAACACCGACGTTGGCCTGACGCTGAGCGACGCGACGCTTGATCTCTCGTGGTCTGGCAACCAGGTGCTGGTTTCAAGCGGGACGGCGTCGGTCCTTGGCGGGATTATCAGCGCATCCGCGATTGCCTATGAGTTTGACACCGGATCAGCCGCTTTTGTGGTGTCTTTGCTGGGCCTCGATCTGGCGGATGTATTGGCCCTGGAAGGCGATAACATTACCGGAACCGGGCGTCTCGACGGCACGCTGCCGGTGTTGATTGCCGACAATCAACCGTCGGTCAAACAAGGAGACGTGCGTGCCCGCGATCCCGGTGGCACCATTGCGCTGGTGTCTTCCCTGGCGGAGGGAAGTGGCCAGGCGGAACTCAGTTTCGCACTGACGGCGCTAAAGGACTTTCGCTACAGCTCTCTGGAAGCGAGCGTGGACTATGCATCGAATGGGGATCTGGACCTCGGAGTTGCGCTGCGAGGCCGCAATCCTGCGGTCGAAAAAAACCGCCCCATTCATTACAACCTGAATATTAAGGAGAATATTCCAGTGTTGCTCAAGTCATTGCGGCTCAAAGACAGTCTAAATGAGGATATCGAAGGGCGCTTCAACGACTAATTGCGCCCGTTATGGTGGCGTTCAGGTTTCTCCGGTACTCTTGAGGCCGGACATTTTTACAAGGTGATCATGAAAGTGCGCATACGCATATTTGTTACAGCCGCCTTGGTGATGGCGACCTGCGTTGGGTGTACGCCCACGGTCAAGGTTGCCACTGACGAGCCGATCACCATTAATTTGAATGTGAATATCCAACACGAGATCCGCATCAAGGTGGATAAGGAACTCGACGAGATTTTCAGCAAAGACAGTGAGCTGTTTTAATGATCAAGCAATTTATCCCCAAATTTTTGTTACTCGCGGTCGTGTTTTTCGCGGCCAGTGTATTTGCCGCGGATCTGGATCAAGCGAAACGTGACGGTCTGATCGGTGAGCGTGCGGATGGCTACCTTGGTTTAGTCGTGGACAGCGCGGCGGGCGACGTAAAAGAGTTGGTCGCCGAGATCAACGAGAAACGCAAAAACGAGTACCGCCGTATTGCACGCGCCAACGATATTTCCCTGACCCAGGTTCAGGTGTTGGCGGGTAAGAAAGCCATCGAGAAAACCGCCACCGGTCAATGGGTGTTGCGTAATGGCGGCTGGGAACGCAAGTAGCGCCTGGCTGCCGGCTATCCGCATGAAGCGCCTGAAAATGAGAGGCGTAGTCTTTGTGTTTGCTGTTCAGTTCTGTCTGACGGCAAGCGCAGATGATCACTGGCTGATTCTTGAAAATCTGATGCTGGTGGACGGCAGCGGAGCGCCACCGCGAATAGTCGACGAACTAATCGCACGTAACGGTGAGATCGTCTTCGTGAATTCAACGGGCGGTTCTTTCGAGTTTACGCCGAATGAATTCGACATCATTGAAAGAGTTGACCTGGACGGTGCGTGGGTCATTCCCGGCCTGATCGATACGCACACACACGCGGCGCGCTTCCCCGATAGTTATGGCGAAGGTCGGCGTATTTTGAGTGCGGCGTTACGCGGCGGCGTCACGACGGTGCGTGACCTGGGGGGCGATGCGCGGTCGCTGGCGGAGCTCGAGCGAGCGCGTCGTGCACGGCAGTTTGAAGGCCCGGAAATTGTATTTTCCGCCATGGTTGGCAATCGTGCGCTGTTTGATGATGAACGGATCGCGGTATTTAGTACCGGTTACGCGCCCGGTGACGCGCCCTGGGCCATGGCCGTGGATGCCAAATCAGATTTGCCGCGCCTGATTGCGCGCAGCAGCGGCAGCGGCGTCAGTGCGCTCAAGCTCTACGCCGGTCTTGATCGCGCCGATGTGCTGGCGATCGGTGAGGAAGCTCGACGCCAGGGCTTGGCATTGTGGGCGCACGCCACCGTGTTTCCTGCCGGTCCGTTCGATTTGATTGATGCGGGCGTCAGCTCGTTGTCGCACGCACCCTATCTGGTATGGGCGGCCATCACGGACATCCCAGACGATTACGGTATGCGCACAAAGGGTCGATGGCCGAGCATTGCGCCCGATCATCCACGACTCCTGGAGCTGTATGATGAGATGGCGCGTCGCGGCGTGTATCTGGACGCAACGCTGTTCGTATTTCGTCGCATGCACAACTTCGCGCCAACCGTCGTGGCGGATTGGGCGGGCCCGGCCGCGGACTGGGCCGCCGCCGCGACGTCGCTGGCGCACCAACGCGGCGTGCGCGTCACAACGGGCACAGATTGGTTTGAGCCAAGCGAAGCAGATGGCCTGCCAAACACGCACGCCGAGCTAGAACTTCTGGTGGAGGAGGCAGGTTTTACCCCACTGGCTGCTCTGGTTGCTGCTACGCGCAATGGCGCGGAAGCCCTTGGCCTTGGGCTGACTCACGGCCTGATTACTGAAGGCCGGCAGGCAGATCTCGTGGTGCTCAACGCAAACCCACTGGCGGATATCAGTAATACGCGTGACATTAAGATGGTGTTTAAATCCGGGCGACGCGTCATAAATCGCTAGATTGGTGTTGCGCACTGCGGCGGTCGACACAAGCTTCACGTCCGCGCCACGCAAAAGAACTGGGGTCCGAGTTACGTTCGTTTTGGCGTCAACCTCGAAGATGACTTTAGCGGTAACAGCAATTATAACGTGGCCGCGCGCCTGACTCGAGCCGAGCTCAACCCGTTGGGCGGTGAGTTTCGTGCGCAAGTGCAATTGGGCAGCACTCCGCTTTTGATGTTTGAGTATTTCCAACCGCTGGACTACGCATCTCGCTGGTTCGTAAACCGCGAAATGGAATGGTCAAAATCGGGTTCGTCCGTGTTTGATCTGGAAGGGATACAGCGCGCTGAGTTGGCGTCCGATAACCTCCGGGTGATATTGGCCGCCGGTCGACAGTTTGGCAATTGGGGTGAGTTTCGTATCGGCCTGTCGCACATTTTCGGCGACACGAGCCTGCGGATTGGACCACCTGAGTTCAACGAGGAGTCCTCTCACATCGCCAGTATCGAGGCGGGTTTCGAGTTTGATACGCTGAATCGATTATCTGTGCCAACCCATGGCACGAGTGTCTCACTCAATTGGGTCGGTCCGCGTACTGACCTTGGCTCGGATTTTGATATCGACGTGGCGACGCTGTCGATTGTGAAGCCGCAAACCTTCGGCGCTAACACGCTGTTGCACTGGTGGAGTCTAGGTACGACGACCAGCAATCGATCGCTTGGGTTCACGCCGTTTGACGCGGGCGGGCTCTTTACGCTGTCAGGCTTTGCGCCGCAGTCCCTGTCAGGGCAACACGTTGGTGTTGGCCGGCTACTCTTCTATCGAAATATCGGCAATCCGATCGCGTCCGCGTTCAATACACGGGTATATCTTGGAGCGTCGATTGCAGTGGGCAATGTATGGAACGACACCAGAGACATTCGCTGGAACAATACCCGGACGGCCGGGAGTTTGTTTCTGGTCGTCGATTCGCTGGTTGGCCCGCTATATTTGGGCTACGGCGCAGCGCAGGGCGGGCGCAGGTCGCTCTATCTATTTCTCGGGCAAACGTTTTGACGTTCGTGTGGCACCCGGCTCAGGCTGGCTGCGGCGTAGGGCAGACGTCATGTTGGGTGATTTGCGCTGTATCAAGCCGCCGTGCGCCGTGCAATTTCGCTGCCCATAAAGACGGCAATACCAAA